>CALGDB010000271.1 GCA_937884175.1 uncultured Flavobacteriales bacterium | reverse complement strand
GTTTTGGTGCATTTGGGAGCCCCTTGGAGTGAAAACGTACCGGTCTGGTCGGGCGGTTTGGTCATTGTTATCCTGCTTCACATCAGCACCACCATACTTTTTGAAGCAAGTGACGGTCACCATTTCAACCTCAACAAGCTACTGGTGACCATTGCCGGATTGGTTATTGCTGTACTGACTTCAGGAGTCTAGTGATCAAACGAAACTTTTTTTAGATGAATACGTAGAAAAGAGCACTTAACCATGCTCATGAAACACTACCGTATCCACATCGACATCCACAAGTTTGAACAGATCTACTTGCACCGGCACCGATTTGATGTCAAATTGTTTGAATACTGCCTCAACTGAAAAGTTGGGGCTTTTTTTATCCAAATAAGTCAACGGCGAAGGCCTGCGACTGGTTCCATGCGCGTTCGTCCAATGGCAGATCGCTGTGGGCTTTTAGGAAGGAAACCAAGGTTTCGGTTGGTAGGTTACCAACCAGTTCATCCTGTGCCATGGGACAGCCTCCAATCCCCCCAAGTGCACCGTCAAACCGACGGCATCCGCTTTCCCAGCTCGCTTGGATTTTGGATTCAGCAGCCCATGGTGCCGCGTGCAAATGGGCGCCCAAAGTGGCGCTCAATCCTGCTGCGGTAAGTTCGGAAAATACCGTACGCAGGAGATCTGGCTCCGCATGTCCGATGGTGTCACTGAGTGCAATCACTTCAGGACGCAAAACCTCGTCGGTTTTGGCGGCCCAATCCATCAAGAGGGTCGGGCTCCAATCGTCGCCATATGGATTACCGAACCCCATGCTGAGGTACACGACCAATTGGCGATTGCCTTGTTCAACGATCTCTCGGATGTTGAGCAACTGCCCCCAAGCTCGTTTCAGGTCAGCGCCTGTGTTCCGCAATTGAAAAGTCTCAGAAATGCTCATGGGGAATCCAAGGTGGGTGACCCCAGGTGCGGCAACAGCGTCTTTGGCACCGCGTTCGTTGGCCACAATCACCAAGACGTTAGTCGCACTCGAAAAGACGCCCTCATCGTCCAAAGATTGCAACACCTTTCGGGTGTCCTTCATCTGAGGAACGGCTTTGTGAGAGACAAAACTCCCCAAGTCGAGGGTGTGAAACCCAACTTCCAATAACCCTTTGTAATAGGCAATCTTATCCTCGGTGGAAACCGGACGGGCCCATCCCTGGATGGCATCACGCGGACATTCGACGAGTTGAACGGCGGACATGAACCAAAGTTAAGTCAATTCAGATCGCAACCTTTTTTCGTTGAATTACGTAAGAAAACCTACGAATTTTCACTTAGTATATATCAAAATGGACTTGACTGCTTTCAACCGCCTCCCGCTTGACGAGAAAACGAATTATATGTGGGACCACGGGGTTTGTTTGGCCCAACGCATAGTTGAGAATCGCTACATCCTCTGCATTTTTGAGTTGAATGGATTTTACGTCGAGGCCATTTACAGCCGACGCAACAACCGGGTCAATGCAATCTTGCCCATCGCTGATTTGCCGGAATGGGAAGGGTATGTTGATCAAGTCCTCATCAACTTGTTGCACTTGAACTAATCATTCGATGGAAGCCAGCCGATTCCACTGACTGAGGTGGACGGTGTCCGCTCCATAGATGAAACGCATTGTCGAGCCGCCCTTTCGCATGGAAGCGAATGGACGGCTTTTGATTTGGCTAAATCCGGCATTTCGAGAAGGCGAAATGGCCCATATGTCTGCAGCATAATTTGCCAATGGGTTTGAGAGAAGCACTGCATGCGATCTATTGTCCGCTCCAATTGCAGCCTGTTGATCAACCAGTCATGTGCTGTCCCGTGTATGCGTCACAATGGATAAATGGCCAGTGCAAACAGCCAATCCACAAGGCCAAGGCAAACTTCGCCAGCGGCGACCGAAAAGCCTGTGCGTCCATGCCGCAAACCTCCGGGGGAATTCCCCGCCACGCACAGCTATTTCAGCGCCGAGGGCATCCAGTTGTTCGACGTTATTTCCAGAAGCGCTTGGAATCTAATTGGCCAAAGGTGTGCTTCCGGCGAATGAAGTAGTCGACGAGGATGCTTCCCCTGTAACATCCCGAGCGGTTGGGACGATTTCTCTGCACCGAGCGACACGCACGGATTTCTCGATCCCGGCGGTTTTTCATGGTTCGAAAATTGGCCTTGAATTCCCAATGGGCCTTCCAAACGGCGGCGAAGAGGGGAGTGGACCCTTCGACCAAGAACTTTAAGGCCGCGATGCCATCCAAGACCATGCGCCGGAACAACATGGGGTACAGCGCGCATTGGTGGTGGTTCTTGACCAGCATGTACAGGTTGTTCCGAAAATTCAAGTAGGACTTGAACGGACTGATTTTTTGCAACGTTCCTCCTCCGAGGTGGAAAACCACAGATTGTCCACACACGCCAATTCGGTACCCTCGGTTCTTCAACCGCCAGCACAAGTCAATTTCCTCCATGTGGGCGAAAAAATCTTCGTCTAGGCCTCCCACTTCGCGCCATGCCTCGGCTTCAATAAACAACGCTGCTCCAGAGGCCCAAAAAACCTCGCGGTTGACATTGTACTGCCCGGTATCCGTTTCAAATACTTCGAAAATGCGCCCTGCACAGAACGTGAACCCATCGCGATCAATGAATCCGCCAGCGGCACCTGCGTACTCGAACAATTCGGGATCCGTGTCGTTGCGAATGAGGGGTTGGCATGCCACGTACCCAGCGTTTTGCATCATGTCAAGAACGGGAGGAATCCAGTTGTGTGAGACCCGTACATCGCTGTTTAAAAGGACGAAAACGTCAGCGGTTACGCGTTCGAGTCCGTGGTTGTATCCCCCTGCAAACCCCTTGTTTTCGTCGAGTTCAACCACGCGTACGGACGGGTGGTGTTCTTTCAACCACGTTGTGGAGTTATCCGTACTCCCATTGTCAACGACCACTATGTCGGCATGTTCACGCGAGTGTTCGACGACGGACGGCAGGTACGTTTCGAGGTGGTGTCGTCCGTTCCAATTCAATATGACGACTGCTACCTTGGGCGAGGTTGAAGTGGTCATCGGGGATTGAAGAAAAGGTCCTCCGGTTCTTCACCCGAAAAGGTGTCACGTCGGGGGTTTAAGCGATTGAGCTGGCTGCTGGTCACCCGCAAGGAGTTTTCCCGGCTGCGGAGGATTTGCAGCCAATCGTTATTTGAAACTTCACCGAGCATGTCCGAATGCAGCAAGGTGAAGCATTCAGCTACCATGTGAGGAGAAAAGAACAGGAAACGCTTATTGGTAAATGGTCCGGCCCGGTGGTAATGCCAGATCTCGTAAGGGTAATAGTCGGTTTCATTGTGCCGCTTAACGATGGTATTGGGCGGGCCGTAACGGAGGTAGATGTACCCCATATCCGTTTCGGCCCCGTGTCCCTGCCTGCATGCACCGTAGGCGGAATCAGCATAGGCGATGGCGGTCGTGTACGTACGCCATCCCAACTCAGGATTGTACGGCGCCTGCTGTTCCCAGAAATAGGCGAGGAAGGCTTGCATTTGCGGGACCGTAGCTTCTTCGAGAAACCCGTCAATGGTTTTGCGCTGAGAAGCATCGGCTTTCGGGTGGTGGTCCCGGATGTGTTGCTGCAGGGTGGTGGAGTCTGTAAACGCTGCCAAGTACGCGGGCAAGGATCCGCCGAATTCCGCAAGAGATATGGAGCTGTTGGGCGCGACAAACTGCAAGGGCAGGAAGTTCTCAGCGATCAGTTCATTGCTGCGGGTTAACGCCTGTACGACAAGCGTAGCCCGCTGTGTTTCCTGCACATCGATCAGCGGAATGGAGGTGAATACGGGCAGGATTGCCGCCGCTTCCTTCCGAAAGAAACGCCGGGTAGAAGGCAGGACACTGCCGTTCTCCGATTCCAACCAGCACTGAACGAGAAACAACGAATCGACCACTTCGTCTGCCCTGTACAGCTCCGTGTAGAACTGAAGTTTCGTTGCTGCGGTTGACAATTCGGCTTGCACAAGCGGCAGCATTTCGTATCCCGACCGCGTTAAGGACGTCAGTTCTCCGCTCGTTGATGGAGCAAATGCCTCAACGATAAAAGGATCGGAAAACGCCGGTGCTTCAGTGGCGATAAATTCGACTGGAATCGAGGTTATTTCCTCGAAGACTCCCTTGCCACTTTGATCCCGTAGGGTGATGGTGACGTTGTATGCCCCGGGTGGTACGGTGATCCGTTCGAGGTGGAACTGCCAGCTGTCCAGCGCGGCGAGGGAGTCCGCCCCGAATGGACCGTCGATGTTCGTCTTCCCATAGTTGACAATGCCCTTGGGCGATTCTATGATGGCTTCGACTTGTACACGGGTGTGCCATCCACCCTCGCTCTGAACTGCATGAAAAAGCCGGCTTTCAAATTTGACTTGGACTTCGAGAAACGCCGTTTCAAGGCTTTGAAAACGGAGAACATCGCACGCAATGGGCTCCTGTGCATGGATTGAGGCGAGCCCTAACCAGCAAGCCAGCAAGCAACTTGCTGCCGTTCCGAGTTTCGTTGCGTTCATACCACAAAGGTATTCCCTTTCCGACATCTCCTCCAATGTTGTACATTGGGTAAGTCACCATGAAATCATCCAGTCTTTTTTGCTTTTACATGACCGTGACATTCCTGTGCTTCGCCATTTCACAGCGCTCATGGGCAACGCACTTAGTCGGTGGTGAGCTGACGTATGTGTACCAAGGATTGAATGTTGCTGGCCTGAATGAGTTTGAAGTGCACTGCTACATCTACCGCGATTGCAGCTCTGCAAATACCAACCAAACAGACTTCGACTTCTCCGCTGTCATTGGGGTGTACCAAGGGACGAGTTTAATCACTTCGGTATCGGGTAATTTGGATTTCGACTTGGTGACCGATGTAATTCCGCAGAACCCCAACAATTGCGCATTTTTGCCGGAAGACTTATGCATCGAGCGTGCCGAGTATATTGTGAATATCGCACTTGAGCCCAGTCAGCAACCCTACACCTTGGTACACCAACGTTGCTGCAGGTCACCGGCCATCACGAATTTGGACACTCCCGAAGACCAAGGTTTCACACTGACGACGACCATTCCAGCGAGCTTGACGTTTTCAAATCCCAATTCATCTCCGGAATTTTCGGAGTTGCCTCAAGCCTTTGTGTGCAACAACTACCCGTTCCAACTGAATAATGGAGCAGAGGACCTAGATGGGGATTCCTTAAGCTTTTCCCTGTGTTCAATATACTTGGGCGGGACATATTTAACACCGATTCCCAATCCACCGACGGGACCTCCTCTCACGGAAGTGGGATGGGCTGCAGGTTTCAATGCGGGCAACCCACTAGGAGCCTTAGCAGGCTTAAATATCAATCCCAATACAGGAGTTCTGACCGGCACGCCCAATCTCCCGGGTAAATTCGCCTTGGGCATCTGTGTCACGGAATGGCGCAATGGCCTTCCCATCGGCAGCATCTTACGTGATTTTACGTTAGATGTCGTAACATGCAACATCCAATCGCCCGGTTACGACGCTCCTGAACCGTGCACCGGTTTGACAGCGCAATTCAATCAGTTTTCCAATCCGAGTGAGGCTTACACCTGGGATTTTGGAGTAGACGGAACAACCGATGACGTGAGCTACGTGGCGGAACCAGCTTACACCTATGATGAACCCGGTATTTACAACGTAAGCTTGTATTTTGAAACGGGGACATGCGCAGACTCGCTATTCTTTGAAGT
>CALGDB010000270.1 GCA_937884175.1 uncultured Flavobacteriales bacterium | reverse complement strand
TCTCTATCAAATTTCAATGCCCATGAAGCTCATGAAAGCAATGCCCATGAGTCCTGTGATGATGAACGTAATGCCCAAGCCCTTCAAAGGAGCCGGAACGTGCGAGTAGCGAATCTTCTCCCGGATGGCCGCAATGGCTACGATTGCCAGCCACCAACCGACACCGGAACCCAATCCGAATACGGTGGCTTCACCAATGCTCGGGTATTGGCGGTCCTGCATGAACAGAGCACCTCCGAGGATGGAGCAGTTCACCGCGATCAGCGGCAAGAAAATTCCCAATGCACCGTACAGCGCAGGAGCGAATTTCTCGACGATCATCTCCACCAATTGTACCATTGAGGCGATGACGGCAATGAACATGATGAAACTCAAGAAGCTCAAATCCACGGACGCGTATTCCGGATCAATCCAAGCCAACGCACCCTCCTTAAGGACATAATTCTCAAGCAGGTAGTTGATGGGGACGGTGATGCCCAAAACGAAGATGACTGCAAGTCCGAGGCCATTCGCAGTTTTAACGGTCTTGGACACCGCGAGGTACGAACACATGCCTAGGAAGTAGGCAAAAATCATGTTTTCAATGAAGATGCCCTTCACAAATATGCTGAGGTATTCCATTAGTTCTCTTCGATTAAGGCTTGGTTACGGCTGCGTTGAATCCAAATGATGATGCCGACGGTGATCAAGGCCATCGGAGGCAGAATCATCAGGTTGTTGTTCTCGTAAAATCCTCCTTCGCTCATGAACCACTCGGTCGGCAGAAACTTCACTTGTCCCATGCCAGGTAATGAGATGGCTCCACTTCCAAAAACTTCCCGTACAATTGAAACGGCGAGCAGAATCCACGCGTAGCCCATGGCATTACCGATGGCGTCCAAGAAGGACGGTCCAGGTTTGTTGCCTAAGGCGAAGGCCTCGAGGCGGCCCATGATGATGCAGTTGGTGATGATCAAACCGACAAAGACAGAAAGCTTCTCCGAAATGTCTGGCTGAAACGCTTTTAGTGCTTGGTCAACAATGATCACCAAGGAGGCCACGACAACGAGCTGGACGATAATTCGGATGCGGTCCGGTATCATGTTTCGAAGCAAGGAGACGATGACATTACCACCGATCATGACGAACAAGACGGACAAACTCATGATGACCGCCTGCTGCAATTGCACCGTGATAGCCAGTGCTGAGCAGATGCCCAATACTTGCACGGTGATGGGATTGGAATCATCCAACGGATCGACCAGGAGCTTCCGGTTCTTCTTTGAAAATAACGACTCTTTCTTGGCCGTTGCGGCTGCAGTTTCAGTACTCATCGCTGCGCTCGAGTTTGGGATTCAAAATAACGGAGGTAAACCTTCAGGGTGCGGTTGATCATTTCGTCAACGCCCTTCGACGTGATGGTACCACCGGTGATGCCGTCCACGCTGTTCTCGTCGGTGGGTGCTCCCCCCTTCAAGACGCTGAACAAGGCTGAGCCTTCAATATCCAATTTTTTGCCTTTGAACTTGTCCGTGAAGAAGGACTCCTTGATTTCGGCGCCCAAGCCCGGAGTTTCCGTCTTGTGGTCAAAATTGGCACCGAAGATGGTGGTCATGTCTTCTTCCAATGCGACATAGCCCCAGATGGGCCCCCACAGACCGGAACCCACAACGGGGATGACGTAGAGGTTCTGACCTGCGTCGGTCACGCATCGGAACAACGGGAACTCCAAGGCCTTGTCGGACAAGGCTGCCGCTAGGGCGGCCTCGTCACCGTCTGCTGCTTTGACTGCAGACTTGATGGAGGCTCGGTAGTCCTTTTTCACGTCAATGCTGAACGGGTCCGCTTTGTCCGTCGGGTCGACCGCTGCTGAAGTGGCGGACACTTGACGTCCGTCCAAATCAATCGCGACGCGCTCTACAACGTATTCTGCAAAGAGCGCATTGGCATTGGTACGATCCGCGGAAACGCCGATGGCGCCGAGGATGTCCATCATTTTCTTATCCGCCGCGTTGGCGTCTTGTCGGTCCTTCAGCGACAAGGCGGTAAACGCGAGCGCTGTGCCCACCACCACAACCATGGCAATGGAGAAGAGGAAAGTGTAACCGGTGCTGTTTTTATCGATAGCCATGATTACGTGGGTTATGCAGTTACGCCTTGGGCCGCAAGCGCACGCTTTTCGCGCTTGCCGACGTTGACTTCAATGACGTAGTGGTCGATCAACGGGGCCATGACATTCATGAACAGAATGGCCATCATCACGCCCTCCGGGTAGGCCGGATTGAAGACGCGGATCATGATGCTCAAAAAGCCTCCAAAGAATCCATAAATCCATTTGCCGCGTTCCGTCTGGGCAGCGCTGACGGGGTCCGTCGCCATGAAGACCATGCCGAACATGAACCCCCCCATCACCACTTGGTGGATGGCGGGAAGTGTCATGTAGGCGTTCAAGCCCAACAGGTTGAACAAGAATCCCATCACGAGGCCACCGGCTAAGAACGATGACATGATTTTCCAGCTTCCGATGCCCGTCCAGATTAACAGGGCAGCACCGATAAGAATGGCAAGCGCTGAAGTCTCTCCAATAGAACCGGGAATCAAGCCCAAGAATGAGTTCGAGAGGCTGAACATGCCATTGGCTCCGAACATGGACATCACCCCCGTCACAGCAGGCTCGTCCAATCCCTTGCCCACAGTGGAGGCCAAATGGCCCAGTGCTGTCGCACCGGTGTATCCGTCCGCGAGCAACCCGGCATCTGCAGAAGCCTTGACGTTGTGAATCCAGATTTCACCAGAGAGTTGTTTCGGATAAGCGAAGAACAAAAAAGCTCGAGCCGTCAACGCGACATTGAGGATGTTCATGCCCGTACCGCCGAACACTTCCTTCGCAATGATGACCGCAAAGGCTACCGCCAATGCCACCATCCACAGCGGACAATCCACCGGCATGATTAACGGGATGAGCATGCCCGACACCAGGTAGCCCTCATTGATGCTGTGTCCACGCATCCCAGCGAAGAGGAACTCAATGCCCAAGCCAACGCCGTAGCTCACGACCACCAAGGGCAAGACCTTCACTGCTCCGATGAAGAGTTTATCCCACAGCGCGGTCATCAAGGGGTCGTTTGGGGTGATTTCGCCGATTGACAACAAGTACTGATGCCCTTGGTTCCATGTGCCGAACAACAGGGCGGGAATCAACGCCACAATGACCATGAACATTGTGCGCTTCAAGTCCACTCCGTCGCGGATGTGCACGCCGTTTTTGGTCGCGTGTCCCGGGGTGAAGGCAAACGTTTCCAGCGAATCGTAGACCACCCAGAACTTGCTCAGCTTGCCGCCCTCCTCAAAATGTGGGCGAACCGAATCCAATAAGTTGTGTAATGCTTTCATCTTATCCCAATTCTTTCTTTAGCATGTCCAATCCGTTGCGAACAATCGATTGCACCGCGATTTTCGAAGTGCACGCATATTCACAAAGCGCAAAATCTTCCGGGGCCACTTCGTAGATGCCGAGTTTCTCCATGGCATCGATGTCGTTGGCGATGATGCTCTTGAGCAACTGCACCGGATAAATATCAAACGGGAACACCGGCTCGTATTGACCGGTCACCACAAAGGCGCGCTCCTCGCCGTTGTTGCATGTATCCATCGCAAACTCCTTCGACTTCGGCATCAGCCACGTGGGGTAGCTCTTAGACAAAGAGAACTTATCAAAGCCCAATCCCAACCAACCATCGACCAACAAGAATTTCGGCTTGTTGCCTTCTGGCAACAGGCACACTTGGTGATGCATTCCACCGAGGAATCCATCGTTGGCAGTGCGATCACCCGTAAGCGGATTGCCCGAAACGATGCGCACTTCTTCTTCATTCACGCTGCCCACCAATGTTGAAATGGCGCAACCCAATGTTGTTTGCAAATGACGCGGTGCGTCGCATTCCGATCCGGCAACCGCGACTACGCGGGTGGCGCAGTACGTACCTGAAGACAGCGTCTCCCCCAAATTTGCCACGTCTTCCGCGTGCATGGTCCACACTACTTCGCCTTTGTTGATGGGGCGTGTGTGGTGGATTTGTACACCGGCATTGCCCGTGGGGTGTGGTCCTTCAAACGTGAAGGTGTCAACGCCTTCGATTGCGTTAAAGAAGGTTTGAACCGCCTTCGTGCCCAATTGAACGTTTGAACCACCGGCAAGCACACGCAAAGCATGGATGCCCGTTTGGAATGCTGCCTCGCGTCCTGCCAGTGCCACCTCCATGTCCGCCGCGAGCGGGGCGCTGTCAAATCCACTGACGTGGATGCTCCGTGGCACATCCGTTGGATTTGCGGCGGTCGCAAACGGACGCTGTTCGATGAAGGCGAAGAATCCGCGCTCAGCTACAGCCGCCACCAACGCTTCGCGGTCAGTTGCCACCGGATCCACAGATGCGAACGCGTGCAGTTCGTTTTTGCCGTCAGCCTCCACCACCACGGCAAGAATGCGGCGCTTTTCGCCGCGAACGACTTGCTTTACGGTTCCGCTCACAGGCGATAGGAACTTGACTTCTGGATGTTCTTTGCTGTGAAACAGCGTCGATCCGGCTTTCACCGTGGCGCCTTCTTTCACTTCAAGTTTGGGAACAATGCCCTGGTAATTGGGCGGCTGTACAGCGTACAGTGGAGCAGATGATGCTTGTTCAACCTGAGTTGATGGGCGGCCTTTCAGCCGGATATCAGCTCCTTTTTTGATTCGTATAGTGCGGGTCATCACTGACGAAGGTTTACTTTTCGGGGCGCAAAGTTAGCTCTCGAGAGCGTTGCGATAGCCATTTCAGTCAAAAATCTCAAAGGATGTTTTCCAACAACTTCACCTTTACAACCTTTCGCTTTCAGAAGTCCATCAGTGGCATGTTTTTGACCTTCATCTGCACGGCGCTCCTTCATGTTTCGTGCGCAGCCGTGTTTGCCCAAGATGCACCTTATCCCATGCACCTGTCAGCAGGCAGCATGCACACGGTCCAATTGCATCCCGTTGGCCAGCCCAATGTCCATCCATTCATCCCGCTTGGGGGCGGGCGACTGACCTTGAGTTTTGATGATTTCTTACCGGAATACCGAACCCTCGAAGTGCGTTTGAAGCATTGCACATTCGATTGGTACGACTCACCGGATATGGGATTCTCCGATTTCCTTGCAGGGTTCCCCAAGATTGCTTTCGAAACGATTGAAACGAGTTTCAACACCAAAACACCGTTTACGCATTACGCAGTCACGTTTCCCAACGACATGGTCCAGTTCACCAAAAGCGGAAATTACATCGCCGAGGTCTACGACACCTCCAATCCCGATAGGGCCTTGATTCAGGAACGTTTCGTTGTGTACGAATCACTGGTGGACATCGAAATGCGGGTGGTGCCCTCTTCCATTATTCGTACCAAGCGAACGCACCAAGAGGTAGACTTGGCCATCCTGCACAGCTCGGACCGCTACCCGATTTACGATGCCTACGATGCCTTGCAAGTGGTCTTGATGCAAAACGCCCGCTGGGAAACATCCATTCAAGGAATGGAGCCGCAATTTGTGCGCGGCGAAGAAGTGACGTTCAACCCTACCGGCTCTGAGTCATTCGCTGGAGGCAACACTTGGCGCTTTGCCGATTTGAAAAGCCTCCAGTTCGCCAGCCTCGGACTCCAACGCATGGTCGATGAGGGCACCCATTGGCACGCGTATTTGGATCCGGATGAACCCCGCACCTACGCCTTTCTCAAAGCGCAACAGGACTTGGATGGGCATTTTGTCATTTCCAACGAATTGCAAGACGACGCCACCGGCAGCGACTACGTGTGGACTCACTTCTCCCTTCAAGCCTTTGAGGAACGGCTTCAAGAGGACATATATATCTACGGTGCTTTGTCAAATTGGTCCTATCCGGAAAGCCACCGGATGATTTGGAATCCCGAGACCGGACATTACGAAGCTTCACTCCTACTGAAACAGGGATACTACAATTACGAATACCGGGTGCGACCGGCGCTCGATCGCGGCAAGTTGGATTACGTAAGCCTTAAAGCAGAACCATCCAACATCGCGGCCATCGAAGGATCGCATGCTTTGGCGGATACGCCTTACATGTGCCTCGTGTACTATTGGGATATGAACGGTTTCGACCGCGTCATCGGGTTCGCATCGGTCAAACCCAACAACTGACCGCACTGCCGCCGTACCTTCGGTCCGTGAAATCGCTCCGCATACTCATCACTGGCGGCTCCAGCGGAATTGGAGCAGCTGCCGCTCAATTGCTCGCTTCAAAAGGACACCGCATCTTTTTGATGGCACGAAACACGGAAGCCATGCAACAGCTCGCCCAACAGCACTCCGATGGCACCATCGAATGCGCGACTGTGGACGTGCGGGATCACCATACCTTGGCAGCCGCCGTCGAGCGCATGGTTGGGGCATGGGGAGGCATCGACGTGTGCATTCCGAATGCCGGGCTGGGGATTTTCTCTCCGCTTGCTGAAGCGCAATTTGAAGATTGGAAAGCGATGATTGACGTCAACGTCACCGGGGTACTCGCCACCCTGCATGCTGCCTTGCCGTCCTTGGTCACGAACAAAGGCCACGTCATCCAAATTGGCTCCATCGCTGCGCGCAATGTCTTCGCAAACAGCGGGGTTTATTGCGCCACCAAGCACGCCGTCCTTGCCGTCAGTGAATCGCTGCGCATGGAGTTTCGGGAAGACCTAGCGGTCACTACCATCAATCCCGGTGCGGTGAATACGGCCTTCATCGACCAAACCAACAACGCCGAACTCCGCGAGTCGTACCGGCCACAATTTGAAGCGGGCATGGACGCCGGATTCATTGCCGAAGCCATTGCACAGGCCATCGAATCCGCTGGGCGCGGGGTGTACAGCGAAATAACCGTTCGTCCCGACCGCCGATGAGAATCGCCTTCCTTTCCAGTTCAACGGGTTGGGGTGGGTTGGAACGCAACCTCATCCGGTACGCCCAATGGATGGCGGAGTGTGGACACGAAGTGGAGATCAATTGCGTGCAAGGCTCGCCGCTCGCGGGGTCAGCTTCCACCACAACGGTGAACATTCGGCACATACCCCGGCAACACCGGCATCTCCCATTTGCCGAGGCAAGGAGGCTGAGGCGACACCTGGAGCACACCCAAACAGACATCGTGTGGATCCGCGACCCACGGGACCTGCCGTTGTGCAGCCGCGCGATCCGTAACAGCGGCGCCGACCTCGTGTTCCATCAAGGAATGCAGATTTCGCAGCCCAAAACCAAACCCTGGCATCGGTTGCGGTACAAGCACGTTTCGCGTTGGATTGCACCCCTGCACCACTTGCGGGATGAAGCGCTGGCAAACACACCACTCCGACCGGAACAAATCGAGGTCATCCCTCTCGCACTCGAGGCCAACTGGTTTTCAACTCCCAAATCCCCTGAGGCCAGGGCGATTTGGAGCCTCCCTGCAGACGCCAAAATCGTCGGCCTCTTTGGACGCATCGATCCATTGAAAGGCCACGAGACATTGATTCAGGCCTTGGCTGAAGTCGCCCCGGAATGGCACGCATTGATCATCGGAGAAAACACCCCCAACGCTGGCCAGAACTGCCGCACTGAATGTCAAAAATTGGCTGAATCGCTCGGCGTCACTGACCGTGTGCATTGGCACCCGCCCACCGAAAAACTCCTCTCGGCCTACGACGCTTGCGACGCTTACGCCATGTGCAGCACCTCCGAAACGTTCGGCATGGTGACGATTGAGGCCCTCGCTCGCAGTGTGCCCGTGGTGGGAACCGAAGCAGGCGGAACCCCGGAATTGCTAGGGTACGGAACCCACGGAACCCTTTTCAAGCCGGGCGATTGGAAGGCGCTTGCCGACGCCTTGCAGCGCCTCGATGCACTTCCTATTGCCGGCGAGGCACACGTCCTACATTTCACCAAGGAATACGCCTTGAAACGGTGGTCGGAAACCCTCGCGGCAATTCGCGCTTCTGCATCGTAAATTCGCGCCTCCATGGGCGCAATTCAAGACGAGATTCAGCGGCGAAGGACCTTCGCCATCATCAGCCACCCGGATGCCGGAAAGACAACATTGACCGAAAAGTTCCTGCTGTTCGGTGGGGCGATTCAAACGGCCGGCGCGGTGAAGAACAACAAGATCACCAAAACCGCCGCGTCGGATTTTATGGAAATCGAGCGCCAACGTGGAATTTCGGTAGCTACCTCGGTCATGGCCTTCCATTACCAAGACCGCCTCATCAACCTCTTGGATACGCCCGGTCACAAGGATTTCGCTGAAGACACATACCGCACGCTGACCGCTGTGGACAGCGTCATCCTCGTCGTAGATTGTGTGAAAGGTGTAGAGGCCCAGACCGAGCGTTTGATGGAGGTGTGCCGCATGCGCAACACGCCCGTCATCATTTTCATCAACAAGATGGACCTCGAAGGGCAAGATCCGTTTGACCTGCTGGATGAACTTGAGGAAAAGCTGCAAATCCAAGTGCGCCCCTTGAGCTGGCCCATCAGTGGCGGCCATTCCTTCAAAGGCGTCTACAGCCTGTACGAAAAAGAGCTGCGCTTCTTCAATCCGGACAAAACCAAAATCGCCAAAGAAGTGGTTTCCATCGCCGACATCGCTGACCCCGACTTAGATGAATTGGTGACCTCCGAACATGCCGATCAGTTGCGCAACGATGTGGAACTGATTGAAGGCGTATACGAACCCTGGGACGCGGCGCCCTACCTCGAAGGACAACTGGCTCCGGTGTTCTTTGGCAGCGCCGTCAACAATTTTGGCATCCAGGAGATGCTCGATACGTTCATCGACATTGCGCCCGATCCCCGTCCGCGTTTAACGGACGTTCGCGAGGTTACTCCTACAGAATCGCAATTCACCGGGTTCATTTTCAAGATCCACGCCAACATCGATCCCCGGCACCGCGACCGTATCGCGTTCATGCGCATCTGTAGCGGGAAGTTCCAGCGCAACACATTTTACCAGCACACCCGCCTCGACAAGAAGATGAAGTTCGCCAATCCAGCCACCTTCCTCGCCCAAGACAAAAACGTCGTGGATGAAGCGTGGCCGGGCGACGTTGTTGGGCTGTACGATACGGGCACCTTCAAGATCGGCGACACCCTCACCGAAGGCGAAGACATGGTGTTTCGCGGCATCCCCAGTTTCTCGCCAGAGATTTTCAAGGAGCTGGTCAACAAGGATCCGATGAAGAGCAAGCAGCTGGAAAAGGGCATCCAGCAATTGACCGATGAAGGGGTCGCCCAGCTGTTCATTCGATCGCTTGGTAATCGCAAGATTGTAGGCACCGTGGGTGAACTTCAGTTTGAAGTCATTCAGTACCGATTGGAGCACGAGTACGGAGCCAAGTGCGAATTCCAATCCAAACCATACTACAAAGCGTGTTGGATCGTTAGTGAGAACGAAGCGAAGCTGGAGGAATTCAAACGCATCAAGGGAACGGATATGGTCACGGACAAAGACGGCAACGACGTCTTCCTGGCGCCGTCGAAGTTTTTGCTCGATATGGAAATTCAGAATTACCCTGAACTGGAATTTCACTTTACTTCTGAATTCAAAACTGCGCAGGCATCGTAATTTGCTCCTCATGAAGTGGTTCACCGCCATCGGCCTGGTTCTTATCTCCGCCCTGCACGTCACGGCTCAGGACAGCACGAACGTTTTTCCGGATGTCGAGGTGGTCCAAATCAGCGGTATGGTGGTGACCGGCGACTCCCTCGCACCCTTGCCTTATGCCACGGTTTTTCGTTCGCGGGACCTGCGCGGTACGATGACCGATGTGAACGGATTCTTCAGCATCCCGGCATTGGCTGGCGACACCATCACCGTTTCATCCGTGGGTTACTTGACCCAAGCCTTTGAAGTACCAGAGGATTTGGAATTGCCTCGGATGAATGTGGTCCAACCGCTGGGCCGGGATACGGTTTCCCTTGAAGAAGCGTTCATCTACCCGTGGCCAACGCGCGAGCGGTTCCGCGAGGAGTTTTTGCAACTTCAACTCTCGCCGGATGCCTACATGGTCGGTCAAGAACGACTGGATCCTGCGGCATTGTACGATCGGTTGATGGAAGTCGGACGCGACGGCGAAGAAGTTTATAGCTACACCGTTCAACAGCAAGCGCAACAGAATTATTACGCTGGGCAACTGCCCCCGATGAACATTTTCAATCCAGTCGCTTGGGCAAAGTTCATCGACGCGGTGCGAAACGGCTCCCTGAAGCGATGAAGAGGATAACACGCAGCCTGGTCCTTCTCGCCGCGTGGTGCTTCCTGCTCGGTGGAATGTGGACAGCGGAATTGCACGCACAGGGCGAAACCATCACCATCCAAGGCACCGTCACCAATGGACGCGGGGCGGCTTTGCCCGGGGCAACCATCATCCCACTCGAACAGCAGCGAGCAGCCGTGGTCACGGACAACGATGGTTCATACACCCTGGAACTGCAGCAAGGCACCGCATGGACTTTGCGTTTCGGTTTTGTCGGGTACACCTCACAAGAGCGCACGGTGCCCGCCTCTGCCACCGGTATCCAACGCATCGACGTGCGGCTGACAGCCGGTGTGGCGCTAAACGCTTCAGAGGTGGTCGCCGATGGCGAGCGCACCAAGCCCGTTCAGCGCATCAACCCCAAAGTCGCGACGCGCATTCCCTCTCCCCGCGGTACGATTGAAGACCTGCTCATTCAAGCTCCGGTCAATTTCACGAGCGAGCTGTCCAGCGGATACAACGTGCGTGGAGGAAGTTTTGACGAGAACCTCGTCTACGTCAATGACATCGAAGTGTACCGTCCGTTCCTCGTTCGCTCGGGCCAGCAGGAAGGCCTCTCCTTCCCCAACCCGGACATGGTAGAATCAATCGAGTTTTCTGCCGGCGGATTCGAAGCAAAATATGGGGATAAAATGAGTTCGGTTCTCGACATTCGCTACCGCAAACCCAATGCCTCCAAGACGCGCATCACGGTCAGCATGCTCGGTGCGCAGCTGCAGCGCGATTGGGCAAGCGCATCAGGGCCTAATGGGCACAAAAAATTCACGTTGAACACCGGAATCCGTTACCGGGACAACAGCTACGTGCTCGGAACCCTCGACGAAGGCGGCGAGTACCAACCCCGCTACGTCGATGTCCAAGGGTATGCCACGTGGGACCCCGACGGGTACGGCCCATGGGAATTTGAAGCCCTCGGCATTTACGGTCAAAACCAATACCGCTTTTTACCGGTTCGCCGCGAATCCAATGTGGGTAACATCAACGAGGCCCTGCGCCTGACCATTTACTTCGACGGTCAAGAAAAGACGGCCTACCAAACCGGATTTGGGGCCTTCGGTGCGAACTACAAAACTGAAAATCACCGCATCCGGTGGATCACATCGGCCTTCCAGACCGCCGAGTCCGAGACATTTGACATCCTCGGTGCGTACTGGCTTGATGAATTGGAACGCGACCTCGGCTCAGACGAACTCGGTGAAGCCGCCATCAATCGCGGCGTAGGTGCCTTCCTAAACCACGCCCGCAACCGCTTGTACGCGACGGTGGTCAGCAGCGCCCTCAAAGGGTCAACCGCGTGGGGACGGGACAAGGGATTTTTGGAGTGGGGCGTCAAATGGCAGGCCGAAAGCATCGAAGACCACCTTTCCGAATGGTCATTGGTGGATTCGGCCGGATTCATCACCCCCCACCCCCAAGACAGCATCGGTTACATCGATGAAGGCCCGGAACAGGTCATTGAATTGGATGATGTAATCCGGGCGACCAACCGGGTCGAAACCCAACGCGTGCAGGCGTATGTTCAAAACGCATGGCGCTGGACGGATGCCCTCCAGGGCGAATGGGAAATCAACGCCGGATTGCGCGGCCACCTGTGGGCGCCAGAATTCAGCGACACGGTGTACACCTCGCTAGTCGGCGGACCCCGCGGACACGTGAGTTACACCCCGAAAGAGCGGGAGGGCCGTCCCTCCACAGTCTACAATTTCGCTGCTGGCGTGTACTGGCAGCCCCCGTTCTACCGGGAAATGCGCCGCTTCGATGGCACTGTCAACGCAGCGGTCAAGGCCCAACGCGCGACGCATTTCGTCCTAGGGATGGACCGCATTTTTGAGATGTACGGCCGCCCATTCAAAATGGTGGGTGAACTCTACTACAAGGACCTAGACTTCCTCATTCCCTATGAAATCGAAAACGTTCGCCAGCGCTACTACGCACGCAACAACAGCTCCGGTTACGCTGCGGGAGCTGACTTCATGTTGAATGGTGAATTCATCGATGGGATCCAAAGTTGGTTTCGCATGTCCGTCATGAAAACCGAGGAGGATCTCAACGACGATGCCTACTGGCAGTTTTACAACAGCCAAGGTCAACCCGTCATTGAAGGCTACACGCTGGACAACACCCCGACGGACAGCGCGCTCATCGTTCCGGGATTCATCCCTAGGCAGACCGACCAACGGTTCAATATGAGCCTGCTTTTCCAAGACGAAATGCCTAGTAACGAGGCGTACAAGGTGCTCGTCAGCCTCTACTTTGGAACCGGTCTCCCCTTCGGACCGCCTTCTTTTGAGCGCTACAAAGACATCCTGCGCACGCCAACGTACCGCCGCGTCGACATTGGATTTTCCCGTGAACTCTTCATGAATAAGGAGGATAAAAATGGATTCATCTCCTTGGAAATCTTCAACATCCTCGGCATCCGCAATACGATCAATCACACCTGGATTGAGGACGTAAACGGCCGGCTGTATGCCATTCCGAATTACCTGACCAACCGGAGGGTGAATTTGAAAGTCGGATTGAACTTCTAACTTTGTGGCATGCCACGGCACCCGTTTCTTGCATCCACATTGCTCGGACTAGTTTTGACGGGCTCAATGATGGCATGGGGCGAATTATCCGCTCAATCCTACTTCTTGAACGGCACCGCTCAATCGTTGGGTGGCGATTGCTATCAATTGACCACCACGCAAGGCAACCAAAACGGCACGGTGTGGTATTCGGATCTCATCGACCTGTCGCAACCGTTTGACTTGAATTTCACCATGAACTTTGGCACGTTCGATGCGACCGGGGCCGACGGCATGGTGTTTGTTCTTCAAGACGTCGGAACGAATGCCCTCGGGCAAACCGGCGGCGCGTTGGGATTCAGCGGCTTCAACCCGAGCTTCGGCATTGAATTCGATACGTGGCAGAACGGCCAATACGGGGACCTGATCCAAGACCACATCGGCTTCGTTTCGGACGGTTCTGTCGATCACAACCCGCCAACGGGTCTCGGCGGACCGGTCACGGCTAACGTAAACGGCGGCAACATCGAAGATGGTGAGGAGCATCCGGTGCGCATTACCTGGGACCCCAACACGCAAATCATTGCCGTGTACTTCGACTGCGAATTGCGACTGGCGAATGAAGTGGATCTCGTGAACACCATTTTCTCGGGCCAGGAATTCGTCTACTGGGGATTCACCGGCTCGACGGGCGGTTCATTCAACAACCAAAGCGTCTGTCTCGCACCCAACATCCTCGCCACGGGTCCCGAAACGTGGATCTGCCCAGGGGGATCGGTCGAATTGAACGTCATCGGCGCGCCCAACAGTGACTACAGCTGGGAGCCCGTCACGTTTTTATCCGATTCCACCGGGGCAACGGTCATGTGCACACCGGATTCCAGCATGACCTATGTGGTCACGTACGAGGGATTTTGCGAAGCTCAGATCAGCGACACCATCCACGTCGAGGTGGCGGAATTGGAAGGCGCCGCCAGCGCCACTCCGTCCACGGTCCTAACCTGCCTCGTTGAATCCATTGAACTCGAAGGGTCGAGCAATTTCCCCGATGGCATCGACTTCCTGTGGGAAACGATGGACGGAAACATCGTGAATGCCCTGGGTCCCAATGCCACAGTAAACGAAGCGGGATTGTACTCACTGAGCGTGAGCAATTCCGACGGCAGCTGCACCGACAATGTGCAAATTGAAGTCACCGAGGATGTCGAAACCTTGGACAATATGCTGTCGCCAAGTACAGGGGCGTTCACCTGTTCCGTAGACTCCATCATGTTGAATGCTGAGGCCGATGCCAATGCAGAGTTCGATTGGTCGGGACCCGCTGGTGCGGAATTTGACTGGGTCGATGAGCCTTTTGTCATCCTAGTCCAAAACCCGGGAACTTGGGAACTGACCACAACTAATCCCGCCAACGGCTGCCCTAGCACTTCGGTGATCGAGCTCGGCAGTGACTTCACCCTTCCCGAAGTCTTCGCCGGAACCGCGGACACCTTGACCTGTGCGGCACCCACGGCCGTGGTTGAAGGGGTCACGGTTGGCCCCGATGGTTACACCCCCGTGTTGGAATGGAATTGGGACAACGGTGCGATGAACCCCTTCTTGCCATGGTCGGCCGAAGCCCCGCAAGTACTCCTGCCCGGCACCTACTACCTCACGGTAACGTTTGAAGAAAATGGATGCACCAGTATGGATTCGCTGGTTGTATACCAAGACCCCGAAGCCACCGTTGATGCGAGTTCCGCACAGCTCCCAAATGTCATCACGCCCAACCAGGACGGAATGAACGAGCGCCTCACGCTGTACTTGGCAGACGATCCAGATTTCCCTTTACTGTCCATCGTTGAGCGGTACGACTTGGTCATTTTCAACCGTTGGGGCGGAGAGGTGTACCGCACCACGGGAGCCCCCGTGGAATGGGACGGACGCATCCAAAACGAACCCGTCGCCGAAGGCACGTATTACTACCGATTGAATTACCTCATCGTTTGCGGAGAGGAGCAGCGGGGAGAGCTATTCGGAGCCTTCGAAATGTTGCGTTGAAGCACTCGGCTATGGCTGCATTTCCTTCAATGCCGCTTTGAACTCCGCCTCTGACAGGATGGGGATTTGCTTTTCCACACACGTCGCGTACTTCGAAACCCCCATTTTGGCATCTGCGACCAGGAAGTCAATCCCTCCCTTGATGTACCGTTTGTATTGCAACCCCTTCCGGATGCCTGCCTCGCGGAGTTTGGACTTGGCTGCATGGTCAAACCCGCTCAGAATGAAGCGTTGACCCGGGTCTATCTGTGCCAGCGGAACCGTTGGCTTCCAAGCAATCAGTTCATGGGCATAGTCCGCCCGTGTGAGCTGATCGGTGGGCTTCGCTGTGATTTTGATGCGGCCTTGGTACTGCGGGATTCGATACGCGGTCCATTGGTTGGACGTTACCAACCTATCCCATACATCAGTATCCTGCTCCTTGGCCACCTCTTCAACAATAGCGGCACATATGCGCGCGTCACTTTCTGGGTTGTGGTGGTCCAACTTCCATTGGAAGTGCCGCGCAACGTGTTTGACGCCGTGCTTCGGCAACTCGGTCCAGTGGCCTTTTGCCAATTCTAATGTGCAGTAAAATACCGGACCTGAAGCCGCGTCCAATCCATGGAACGAAAAGGCATGCCCCAAGTGCTTGCATTCCACCACGCCGGCATTATGCGCTACCACGGGCGCGTCACCGATCAAACGCTTCACCTCTTCCCAAATGTCTGGAAAAGCCGGTGCCTTCAGGGCGTCTTTCAACCCGTAGTCAAAATTCCACCGCTGCCAGTCACCAAACGACTCTACCACCGGGCGAACGAGCGATCGATACCGCCCCACCTCTTGTCCGTTTTCCATCAGGACAACCCCGACTTCGCAAATGTTGCCGGTATCGCTCGTAGCGCACTCTAAATCCAATGCCGCGTACCTCATGGTTCCTATTTTTCCAATTCGTTCATCAGATCATCATAACCCCAGACCGTGACCCCGAGATCCTGGGCTTTCGTCAACTTCGACCCGGCCTTTTCGCCCGCCACAAGGACGCTGGTTTTTTTGCTCACCGAGCCGCTCATCTTCCCGCCATTGGCGCGGATGATATCTGCCAATTCCTCACGGGGCACCGGGTGGGTGCCGGTGATCACGAACGTCTTTCCAGCGAAGGCATCACCCCCACGTTGCGAAGCGGCAGCGGCATTGAGTTCCAAGTTTACCCCAGCTTGTCGCAGTGCCGTGAGCACCTCCAGCGTATGAGAATCTTGGAAGAACGCATGGACGCTGCGCGCAATCTCTCCTCCAACTCCGTGAATAGCACTTATGGCTTCCTCGTCGGCTTGCGACAAGGCTTCCAGGTGCCCGAAATGATGGGCTAGTAAAATTGCCGTTTCGGAGCCCACGTGCCGAATGCCAATAGCGTACAGGACCTTGTCAAACGGCTGACCTTTGGAAGCTTCAATTGCGCGTAGGAGTTTCTCCAATTCTTTTTCGCCCAACCGTTGCCGGGTGCGCTCTGTGAGCCGGTGCAAAAATGCCAGCAGGTGTTCCCATTCGTTTCGGTCCATGCCCCATCCCTCGCGGTGCCATGCCAGTGCCAATGGTCCGATGAGCAATTCATCCGCATGCGCCAGCTCGCGGGCACGATCCAGGATGTCCGCCGCCATAGGTACGGAGGTCCCAACGGCCTGTCCTAGGTAAGCTTGCCATGGCGCACCGCGCTCGGGAAGCGGCCCATAGTCACTCAGGTCGCCACTTTGAACAGCATCGCGCACGGCCTTCTTCGAGACCGGTGTCACCGAGAGGCTCGATCGCTCGCCTTTTTTGTTCCGGTACCTCCACACCGCCAGTGCGTGCACCCGCTGGATGTGCAGCTCATCATCATCGGTGGATGTGGTGGTCTTGTACAGGACCGTTGATTCGCGCCATTCCTCGGTCGCACGCGCGTGGAGTGCGTAGAGGTCACCTGCGTGTCGGACCCCGCCCTTCTGAACGAGCAATTCGATGATTTCGGGACCCAGCCCGTCGATGTTCATGGCCTTTCGGCTGACAAAATGCTCGATGCGCCCCAAGACCTGCGGCGGACACGTGGACTCGTTTGGGCAATAATGCTTGGCCTCTCCCTCCTCCCGGACCAATGCCGTACCGCACTCTGGGCAAGCCGTGATGTACACGAGGGGTTCGGATGAAGGCCCCCGCGCCTCGGTGTTGACTCCGACAACTTTTGGGATGATTTCGCCGCCCTTTTCGACAAGGACCTCATCCCCAATGCGAATGTCCATCGCCGAAATCTGGTCGGCATTGTGGAGGGAGGCGCGCTTAACCGTCGTTCCGGCGATCAGCACCGGCTCCAGTTCTGCAACCGGCGTAATGGCACCTGTGCGCCCCACCTGGTAGGTCACTGCATTGAGCGTGGTCGCCTGTCGCTCGGATTCAAATTTGTACGCAATAGCCCATCGGGGGCTTTTCGCCGTCATACCGAGTTCAGATTGCTGGCTGTAGGCGTTGACCTTGATGACGATTCCATCGATGGCAAATGGAAGCGCGTGACGTGCGGAATCCCAATGCGCGATGAAGTCCAAAATGCCTTCAATCTTGGTCGTAACCTCGACCATACGCTTCGCAGGCGATGGCGTCGGGAACCCCCATACCTGGGCCTGTTGAATGGATGTCATATGGCTTTCGATGGAGGCATTCGCTGTGACCACACTGTACAGCATGCAATCGAGTGGTCGACTGGCGACGACTCGACTGTCCTGGCTCTTGAGCGTTCCCGCAGCCGTGTTTCGCGGGTTGGCAAATGGGGGTTTGTCGGCAGCGACCTGAGCCGCATTCAATGCTTCAAACCCGGCCCACGGAAAGAAAATTTCCCCGCGGATTTCCAACGCCTCAGGCGCCGATTCGTTCAGTTGAAGGGGAATGCGCTTGATAGTTCGAACATTGGCGGTGATGTCCTCCCCTATTGCGCCGTCGCCTCGGGTCAAGGCGCGCTGAAGCTTCCCGTTCTCGTACTGCAACGCAATGGCCACGCCATCGTATTTCAACTCCATGACAAATTCCACCTCCTCGCCTTCGAGAATCTTGTCTGCACGCTCCGCCCAATCAGCGATGTCCTCTGCATTGTAGGAATTGGTGAGGGACAACATCAGAGCGCTGTGTGGGACTTTCTCAAACCGATCGGTGATGTCACCACCCACGCGCTGAGACGGTGAATTGGGATCGGCCCATTCTGGATGGTGCGCCTCGGCTTTCATCAAGCACTCCATCAAGCGGTCAAAATCACGATCGGAAACGATGGGCTGAGCATCGACATAATACCTCCTGTTATGCGCGTGTAACTCCTTTCGCAGTTGCTCCAGTTCCGCACGCGTGCTCGGCAGTTGATCGGGGTCCCAACTCATGCCTTAAAGGTAAAAATGCGCTGTGCACAGGCCACTTCAAAATGCCCGAAATCCACTGCAATTAATCCACAATTCCCTCGGAAAACCCACCCTTCAACATACGCCATGTGCACGTGTGCGGCATTTACTTTACACCATGCCATATCGTGCAGCACATCGATTGATTTTGCTCCTGCTTACAGGCGGATTGGCCGGGTGCTCTAGCTTGAACAATTCCACCTCATCGCAAGTCGCCGTGGATCCCTCGAGCGGGTCAGATGTGCGTATTTTGAAGGATGCGTGGAATTGGGATGAAGGCTTTCATTACGCGCACCAAGGAGACGGCATGGCGTTCATTCGATTGGACAACAATGAACCCGTCCATTTGATTCGCCTTGAACAGCCGGGCGCCTACCCAAAAGTCCACCCCCTCTTTCCGCTGGCCCGCAATCCACTGAAGGCTTTGGATGTTGGAGGTGCAGCGGCTTGCGCCGCAGGTGGAGCAGTCCTGCTGGCTTCCGACCAACCCAAAGGCGCTGCTTGGGCCGCTTTTGCAGGCGCTGTAGCCAACGGCCTTGGCACCTTGAGCAAGCCCCGTAAGGTTTACCAAAGCGGTTATTACTTCAAAGGACTTGAGCCGCTGCCAATCGGGAACCCAACCAATCCCTCCCTGCACATCGAAGGCTTCCACATGCGTATTCCCGAAGGTGAGCACTCTTGGCACTACTTCGAGAATATGGAACGATACCACGACAACCGCGTCGAATTTGTCAGTGCTTCGGATGAATCCATCGAAATTGAGTACTCCAACTTGGACGAAGAATTGAATACATTTCTCATCGCTCAAGGATTTCAGCCGGAACCGAAGGAGGGTATGTTTCAGCGCGGTGAAGCCATTGAGATCACCGGACAATTGACGAGGGTTCGGGAAAACCGCGTGCAGAACATCGTCCGGTATGAACTGGAAACCGCTTGGTGGCTGTACAATGCATTCGGCCTTGCAAGCGATACCGCCCACGTCACCACGGCTTCCAATTGGGCCTTGTACAACTTCTCCAACCCCGGATTCGATCGAGATTTGATTTCGGAGGCCGTCGTGCAGGCGATGTTTGAGTCGCTGGAATCAAAGGCATTTCGAGGCAAGCTCAATCGCATCGAAAACCTCGAATCGGAATGGACAAAAGAATGGAAGTCCATCCCCCTGACTGCTGCCGCCGCTCCGGCCGGACGGGTTTCCTCGGCATTGCAATCCGTCGTCACTGTTGAAGCGACCGATGGGCACGGCAGCGGGTGCATTGTAAGCGAAGACGGCTATATCATCTCCAATTACCATGTGATTGCGGATGGTGCTGATGCCTATCCCGTGCACTTCCAGGACGGAGAAAAACGGACCGCCCACGTGGTTCGGTACCATCCGGTGCACGACCTTGCCCTGTTGAAGGTGGAGGCCACCGGACTCACACCGTTTCAGTTGAATTTATCGGAGTCCATCGACATCGGCGAGGTAGCCTATGCCCTGGGAACCCCCTATGACATCGACCTCGGCGCCTCGGTGACCAAGGGCATTGTCTCTGGCAAACGTAAGGATGCGCACCGTACCTTGATTCAAACCGACGTCAGCATCAGCCCGGGCAACAGCGGGGGTGCGCTGATTGACGAGATCGGAACCCTCATTGGCATCGTCAACGAAAAAGTACTGGGCATAGGCGTCGAAGGCATCGGGTTCGCCATTCCCACCCATGTCATTCCGGAAGCGTTGAAAATCGAGTTCAGGCCTTAACACCTAACTGCGAGCGAAGACCATCCGCCAGTTGCCTTGAAGGTCGCGGAACCGCTCTTTCGCCTCCCAATTCTCCGGAATCAAATCCACCACCTGCTTAGTGGTATCCCGGTGGCATTCTAAGGCCAAGAGCCCGCCGCGCGTCAACCACCCTTCAGTGCCGCATCCTTCGATGATCCGCTTGTAAAACAACAGCGGATCCTCATCCTCAACAAACAGCGCCGTCGGCGGCTCCCAATCCAGCACGTTCGGTAACATCTCCGAGCGATCGGACTGCGGGATATAGGGCGGATTCGATAAGATGACATCAAAAGGCGATAAGAAGATGCCGCCTGCCGGCCGCTGCTGAAGGATGTCGATGCGGTGGAAATCCACTGCACAACCCAACCGTTCGGCATTCGCTGTGGCCAATTCCAAGGCTTCGGTTTGCAGGTCGAGGCCATGCACCTCATCGCCCGGTCGATGCGATTTCCACGCAATCGGCAAAATTCCACTGCCCGTTCCAATGTCCAGCACTCGAAGTGGGGTGTCGCCCGTCACCCCTTTCGCCCGGCGAAGCGCTTCCATCAGTAATTCCTCGGTTTCCGGACGTGGAATCAACGCGCGACGGTCGCATTGAAAGGTCAATCCGGCGAACGATTTTTCGCCGAGCGCGTACTGAACCGGTTCACCACCCTTTAATCGGTCCGCCAACAGAGCGAGGCGTTCCAAATCAGATTCGGATGCCCGCCATGGTGCCGTGAGGCGATCCATTCGCGTCATGCCACTCACGCGATCAAAAACAAGGCGGACGATGGATTCGGACTCACGACCTTCTTCCATGCCGGACCGCTGCGCGAACCACTCGCGGACGGTGTACAATTCATTGTTCACCGGCCACGGTCCGGTGCCTCGAGGTACATATTGATTTGGCATCAACTTCCGAAGGCGTGGCTACCGATCAAAAGGCTTGCTGTAGCCGCATTGGTGGCCAGCGGAATGTCGTGGACATCGCATTGCCTCAACAGCATGTTGATGTCGGGTTCATGGGGGTGCTTGCCCATGGGATCCCGGAAAAAGATGACCGCATGAACAGCACCCTCGGTAATGCGCGCTGCAATCTGGGCATCACCGCCGAGGGGACCGCTGGCCAATCGCTCAATCGCGACTCCGAGTTCCGCAATCCTCCCCCCGGTCGTACCCGTGCCTACCAGTGCAAACCGTTCAAACCACGCCTGGTTGGCCCGAACGAATTCGACCAACGCATCCTTTTTGCCATCGTGGGCAATCAGCGCTATGGTTTGGGTTTGGCTCATTCTGCTCGGTTGCGGGTCCAGACTGCCGCAGTATGCGCCGGGACCAGGACCTCGGTTGATGGGGCCAAGTCACCCCAAGCTGCAGCATAGCTATCATCCAAGTTCAACGCCATGGCTGCGTCCTCATCGCCGAGATTGACCGCAACGACGACTTCGTTGGTCCCCGCCGCTCGCTTCCAGGCCATCGCCGCGTCGGAGTCGATGGCATAGAATTTAGGTTGCCCTCCGTGTGTGCCGTTCCACAGCGCTTGGTTCTCATGGTTCAACGCGTAGATGGTTTGATACAGGTCGGTCTTGGCGTAATCGCCCCATTGAACGGTGTCTTTTTCAAAGAAGCGGAGCCGCTTGGTCATTCCGGCTTCCTGACCTGAATAGACGAGGGGCATGCCCATCAACGTACCAGAAAGGACCGCCATGGCATCTCCATTGACGCCTAACCGCTCTTCGATGGTTCCGTTCCACGAATTTTCATCGTGGTTGGTCACAAACATCATGCGGTAGGCATCTGCCCCAAATTGCTCCGCCTCGCGTGGAACGGCTTGAATCAATGAATCAACGGACCATTCGCCTTTGCCGACTTGGTTCATGATGTGGTGCATTTCCCAACTATATGTCATGTCAAAGGCGCGGTCGTGGTGTTCCGGCATATCAGACTCTGCCAACATGAAGACTTCCGGATTCACCTCTTCCAACTGGCGCCGTGCCTTTTCCCAGAAATCGGTAGGAACCTTTTCAGCCACATCGCAGCGGTATCCATCAATTTCAAATTCGCGCACCCAGTACTCCATTGCGTCCGCCATGGCATAGTACAATCCCGACTCGCGTCCGTTTTCCCAGTCGAGCTGGGTAACGTCCCACCAATCAGTGCCCGAAGGCGGCTGTAAGTTACCGGCTTCATCGAGTAAAAAGTACTCCAGGTGCGATTCGGTCCATTCGCTGTCGAATGCCGTGTGGTTCCCCACCCAATCGAGGATCACCTTCATGCCCAACGCATGAGCTGCCTCGGTCAATGCGCGCAGGTCCGCTTGGGCACCTAAGTCGGGGTTAATCTTATAATAATCCTGCACGCTGTAAGGGCTTCCCATGCTTGAAGAGCCGGGTTGCACCATGTAGTTGTTCTTGTTTTCTCCGCCTTTGCGGTTGACCTCCCCGATGGGATGAATGGGCATGAGCCACAAAATATCCACACCGAGCTCTTTCAAGCGGGGCAAGTCTTCTGCAAATGCATTGAAGGTCCCTTCCGGGGTATGCTGCCGCACGTTGACCTCATAAATGGTCGCATTGGCGGACCAAGCAGGGTGCGAAAGTTCGTCGGACTTCAGCCCTTGTCCCAACGCTTGAGCGTCGGTGGTTGGTGCCGGCGAGGAACCTACTCCGCAGCTTGTCAAGAGCAGCGCGAGCAGGCCAAACGTAGTGAGTAATGAGTTCTTTGTATTCATATCAAAAAAGGGTCGGTTGCATCCCTCCGCCTTTCGATGGTGACTCAGCGTCATCGTCTGGAGCGGATGTTGAAGTTTTGGGTTCAGTAGGTTGTGCGGTGGTTTCTGCCGTGGGTTTTTCCAATTCAGCGGAGTCGGCAGGCTTCGCTTCCGTAGGGGATTCTTTAGGCGCTTTGGGGACGAATTCAGCCTCCCAAGCGGCCTGGGCTTGGGCTTCATTTTCTCGGTCCAAAGGCTCCAGCTGCACATCCGTGACGGGCAAACCGCTGAGCTTATTCCCTAGCGCTCGAATGCCCTTGATGGCAATGAAATCGGAAGCATCGAAGATCTCATCTTCTCGGTCCCGGGTTTCTTTGAAACGGCGGTTGAACCGGATGCGCACGAGTGGATGGTGAGCAGTGGACACCACTCCCAAGCGTGAGTTTTCGTGATCACCGATGAAGGAGAAAGCCTTCTGGACGAGTTCTGGGTGGAATCGTTTGACGTACCAGTCTTCTTTTTCGCCTTCGTAGTAGACTACCGAAACAGGTCGCTGCGGATGCCACTTTTCCAGGTGAATCATCTTGTCATCGAACCGCGTGTTCAGATCGAAACCGGTGAATGCGTACTCACCAGATGACAGGAATATCACAATGCGATCGTCGGCCATGAATTCGCCCAACAGACGCCCCCGGCCTTCGGCATTGAGCGTGCGAACAGTTTCATCGTACCAGACCTTTCGCGCACCAAGCGTCGAAACGCCCTCTTCGCTCATTTCAATTTTACGGATGGTGTTTTTGGATACCAAGTTGCCCCCGGCGCCTCGGCCGCGAATGGCCAATGCGGAGAAGTCAACGTCGAGTTTCAGCTTCTTCAGGCGTGCATTGGCCCGCAAGAACACCGTCACGATCTCCGCCTCTCCGTTGGGGTTGGCCGTGAAGTACAAAATCCGCGACTTCGGCGTGCCTTTGGTGATGTTATATTCTCGGTCACGCGTAATCGCCGGCACGTTGAATCGCTTCATCATACTGCGTCCGGTCGCTCCGTCGATGTAAATGCAATTGTACACGGTGCGTTCATCCCCGCGTTTCCAGACGGCGACGTGAATGATGTCCTTCCCGAAAAAGGCCTTCTGGCTCACCTTGCTGACCTGCATGATGCCATCCTTCCGGATGACGATGATGTCATCAATGTCGCTGCACTCTCCGACCAATTCGCCTTCGCCCCGCTTCAATCCATAGCCGACAAATCCTTCTTCCTTCTGAGCGTAAAGCTTGACATTCGCTACCGCTACGGCCGAACGCGAAATGGATTCAAACGACCGCAATTCCGTCTTCCGCTCGCGACCTACGCCGTACTTTTTTTTGAGCATTCGGAACCACTCGATGGCATAATCCGTGAGGTGTTCCAAGTGGTACTTGACTTGATCGATGTCCCCTTCTAACCCCTCAATCAAGCGATCGGCTTTGAAGGCGTCAAACTTGGAAATGCGCTTGATCCGAATTTCCGTCAACCGCGTCGCGTCCTCATCGGTGACCGCGCGCAGCAAGTGCTTGGTGTGCGGCTTTAGTCCTTTGTGGATGGTGGCCAGAATAGCCTCCCACGTCTCGCACTCCTCGATGTCCCGGTAGATCCGGTTCTCAATGAAGATTTTCTCCAAGGACGCGAAGTGCCACTTTTCCTGCAGCTCACCTAATTCAATCTCCAACTCCAACTTGAGCAGTCCTTTCGTTCGCTCGGTCGAAATCTTGAGCAGCTCCTTGACCCCGAGAAATTGCGGCTTGTCATTGAGGATGACGGTGGAGTTGGGTGAGATGGATACCTCGCAATCGGTAAAGGCAAACAGCGCGCCGATCATCTTGTCGGGGCTGACGTTATTGGCGAGATGAATAACAATTTCGACTTCACTCGCCGTGTTGTCCTCCACCCGCTTGATCTTGATTTTACCCTTGTCGTTCGCCTTCAGGATGCTCTCAATGAGCGAACTCGTGGTAACGC
>CALGDB010000269.1 GCA_937884175.1 uncultured Flavobacteriales bacterium | reverse complement strand
CTTGGGATCAAACAGCGAATCCGGCTTCGCAATGATGGCCAAATCAAAGCGGTTCACACGCCGGACCATGCCCTCAATCTTCTCCGACAGCATGTTTAATTGCCCATCGATTCGGACGTCGAACACATCGTAGTCCGTCTCCAAATCCATCACAAAGTCAGCGGTTTCCGCCGTACCCAGTTCCCCATGGCCTTGGATGAGTGCAATGCGTGGTCGCTCCTGCGCAATCAGTTTGCGCATGGCCCGGGACAACTCGTATTCCAACGCGTTGATGGACCCCTGAATCATGGACTCTGTCGGTTCCGGTATTTCTGAGCGGAAAAACTGCACCGGCTCCGTTTTGCCCTGATATGAAATCAACGCAGCTGGCCAGATCGTCTTAAAGGCTTGGGCTCCTGATTCCGTGAAAGCGATGCGCGAATAGTTCAGCCCCTGCTCCACCAGCTTCTCCTCGTTTTGGCCGATGGTCTGTCGGTCATCGATTTCGTAGATGTCCACGAATTGAAACCGCAAGTTGCCTGCCGACCAATCGGCCATGTCTTCCAATTGGTAGCGAATGGCTCGCTCAAGCCGCTTCCATTGCGCCGGATAATCACCAGTGAGGTAGCAGGTCACAAAGACTTCGTCGTCCAATGATTCGAGCAACGATTGTGTCGCCTCGGTCATCGTGAATCGCTTCTCCTCCGTAAAATCAATTTGGAATGAAGCAAATGAACATCCCCATGCCACCACTCCGGCAATCGCCGTACTCAGCACCCATTCAAGTACCTGCTCGCGAACGCGCAATCGCTGAAATGTAAAAGCAAAGCGGGCAAGGATAAGGAAAACTGCCACGATCAAAAGGAAATACACCAAATCGCCCGAACCAATAAGGCCCCGACTCAGCGCTTGGTAATGTGCACTCATGCCCAACTGGCTGAATGCCAAATCCCACGTGCCGAGATTGTCAAAACTCGCCAGCGCTTGAAAACCGATGAAGCCAAACACCAGCAGGGCCATGGTGGTCAAGTAAGCAATAAGCGGGTTTTTGGACAATGCTGAGATGGCGATGCCAATGGATGTAAACGCTCCACACAACAATGCCAATCCGAGATAACTACCCTTGATGGCACCCGCATCAAAATTCCACTGAGGTTGGCCCAATAAGCCAATCACCGGGATGAACAACAACGTGGGTAACAAGGCGAAAAGCAACACCGAAAACGATCCTAGAAATTTGGCTCCAACAATTTCCAAGGGACGGATGGGGCGCGTCGCGAGGAGCTCCATCGTACCGGTCCTGTACTCTTCCGAAAAGGACCGCATGGTGATCGCCGGCACGACAATTATCAACACCCACGGGGCGATGATGAAAAACGAATCTAGCGACGCCTGACCCGTATCAAACACATTCGTTTCACCGGGGAAAACCCACAGAAACAGCCCGTTCAGCAGGAGAAACATGGATACCACAACGTAGCCCAAAAGGGTGCTGAAAAAGGCGTGAAATTCCTTGCGAACCAGTGCGAACATCGTAGCGACGAAGTTAAGGCTTTGCCATCATTCAGCCACACCTCGAATCAGCTCACCTGCGGGCCAATCAGAAGACCAAGCCACCGGCGGTGCACTGAACATGGCCTTCGTTTTTGGCCAAACCTCGCCAAACAGCTGGGACTTTCGGTAGGAGTGCAGATCGGATTCATGCTCCCACCAGCTCAACGTCGTGCGAATAGGTTTGTCGCTGTGCCCTTTCAGAAGAAGGACTTTGTGACAACCAGGCATCGCCTCAATGCGCGTTTGGGCGCGATCAAACAAGTCATCAAATGCCTCCACTTGAGCGGGGTCGAACTCCATTTTCACAATGCGGAGCAGCATCACAACAGGGTTCCGGATTCAAATTGGACCCGCACCACTTGGTCACGTTTTAGTCCGAGCAACGCATCTGCACCGCCTCGATCGCCAGGGGCGCTGTGGTTGTTCATAGCGATCTCGAGCAATCCAGCGTAATTAAACACGGCCACTTCTTTACCGACTTGCACATCCTCATAGTGCTCTGACACCTTGCGAATGGACATTCTGCTGGTGCGCAATTGAATTTCAAACGGCCGTCCCTTTCCAAATTCCTTGAACGCTGTACGGCTGATGTTCGTGATGACGTTTCCGTAATCATCGATGTACACCACATGGCCGATCAACGTATCCTCTTCATAACTCAAACGGCGCGGCAGGGCTTCTTTGAGTCCACCCGTGGAGCGGCCAATCAAGTCCTCCTTTCCTCCACGCGCCAAGTGAGCCGCGGCCAGAACGAAGACTTCTCGCTCGGGAAAGGTAGGCGCAGACACATCCAAATTCAGCCCTGAAAAGTCGAATACGCCTTCGGGTTGTTTGTCAGATAACAACTGGAAAACACCCGTATCCGCTCCTATAAAGTAGTGCCCATCCAACCGCACCAGTCGGTGGGGACTCTCAGGCATCTCAGCACTGCGAACACAAATTAAATGGATGCTGCCCTCAGGAAATTCACGGTATACTGACCGCAGCACAAACGCAGCCTCTACTGCATCGAATTTTCTAATCCGATGCGATATATCCACAATTCGCACATCCTCTACACGCTTGTGCAGCGCCCCTTTGATGACAGCCGTGTAGTGGCTGTCCAGACCAAAGTCAGATGTAAGGGTCACGATTGGCATTTTACAAAGGTGGGGAACGTATTTTTGTGTCCGCACATGCAAAAGAAAGAGATATCCATCGAAGGTGTTGATCCCTTGTTACTCTTGGGCCCGGAAAATACCAACTGGCGCATCCTCAAGTCGGCGTTTCCGAAATTGCATCTGATTACACGCGGGGACACCGTTTTTGCTCAAGGTGCGGCGGAGGATGTGGGGCGGTTTGATGAAGTGTTGCGCATGATCCTCTGGCACATCGAACGTTACAACGCATTGGGCGAAGACGACATTCACCGCCTAATCGGAGCGGATGAATCCCAGTTGTTGACCCAATCGAAAAAAGACGACACGCTTGTCTACGGTCCAAATGGCAACCGCATCACGGCCCGCACCCGCAACCAACAGCGCTTGGTAGACGCCATCCGCAAAGACGATATGGTCTTCGCCATCGGTCCCGCCGGCACCGGCAAGACATACACCGCTGTCGCGATGGCAGTTGCAGCCTTTAAGGACAAACGTGTCAAGAAAATCATCTTGACGCGACCTGCTGTTGAAGCCGGCGAAAACCTCGGTTTCTTGCCCGGCGACTTGAAGGAAAAATTGGACCCGTACTTGCAACCGTTGTACGACGCCCTGACCGACATGCTGCCGTACGACAAGGTGGCGGATTACCTCGAAAAAGGTGTAATCGAGATTGCACCACTTGCCTTCATGCGCGGACGGACGCTCGACAAAGCGTTTGTGATCTTGGATGAAGCCCAAAACACCACGGTTGCTCAAATCAAAATGTTCCTTACCCGCATGGGCAAAGAAGCCAAATTTGTCGTGACCGGCGATGCCTCACAAATCGACCTCCCCCACAAGCAAACCTCCGGTCTGAAGTACGCGAAGCGTTTGCTGCCTTACATTGACGGCATTTCGTTCATCGAGCTGGACGGTTCCGACGTCATTCGACACCGGTTGGTGAAAGCCGTCATCCAAGCGTTTGAAAAATCCGAAGAAACCTCACCCACTAAAGCATGAGCCAATCCCTTCACGCTTCGCGTTTCCAATTCCCCACCCAGACCCGTGCGTACCACGGAAAAGTGCGCGACATGTATTCCATCGCTAATGACTTGATGGTCGCTGTGGTCTCCGACCGCATCAGTGCATTTGATGTCATCCTGCCAAAGCCCATACCATACAAGGGCCAAGTGCTGAATGGCATCGCGAGCTACTTCCTCGACGCTGTTTCTGACATCGTCCCCACATGGAAAGTGGATACGCCCCATCCGCAAGTAACCATTGGACATGCGTGTGAGCCTATCCGCCTCGAGATGGTAATCCGCGGGTACTTGACAGGCCACGCCTGGCGGACCTATAAGTCAGGCAAAAGGGTCCTGTGTGGAGTGCCCCTGACTGAAGGCATGAAGGAACACGATCGCTTCTCGGAGCCCATTATCACACCGGCAACGAAAGCGGAAGAAGGCCACGACGAAGACATCAGCAAAGAAGACATTCTGAAGCGCAACATTGTCTCACCCGAATTGTACAGCGAGCTCGAACGGGTGACCCGTGCACTGTTCCAGCGCGGCACTGAAATGGCCCGTGAACAAGGGTTGATTCTGGTGGACACCAAATACGAATTTGGATTGCGGGATGGAAAGTTATTCTTAATCGACGAGATCCACACGCCGGATAGCTCCCGG
>CALGDB010000268.1 GCA_937884175.1 uncultured Flavobacteriales bacterium | reverse complement strand
TGATGTTGTAGAAAAACTCATCCTGCAGGCGGTAATACTGGTCGTGTATGTCCTTGTACTGGTCACCGGGAACATCGCCTACTTCGCCCCATGCTTCGCGCACTTCATTGAACACGGCGAATGCAGCACCAATGTTCTCTTCTTCTTGGATGGTGTGGCGGAGGCGTTCGAGCATCGCCTTTTTCTTTTCTAAGTTGGCGCGCTGCTCGTCTGCCACTTGCTTGCGCCAGGCCTTTTCGCGCTCCTTGAAAGCGGCTACTGCTAAGTCAAACGCTTCTTCTTCCGGAGCTGGCTGGTATTCGAAAACCTCGTCCGGGTCATTGGACGCCGCGGCCCAAGCCTCGCGCTGTTTCCTCACTTCTTCTTTGGTCAGGGTGCGAAACTGCTCGATGGCTTCGCGCACTTGCACGCGGATGCCCTCCAAGTCCTCTTGGGCAAGCAATTCCTGAATACGGGGCAAGATCTCTGACCTCATGGGTCGACACATTTAGATTTTCGGAATGCAAATATCGGGTACAGCCTTGCTTTCCCGGCATTTTGAGCCAATTTCGCCTTCCATGATCGACGAATGGAAGGAAAAAATGCGCCGGTGGTGCAGCCTGCAGGAACGGTGTACGGGTGATGTTCGGCGAAAGTTGCAGGGCGAAATACAGGATAAGAAAGGGATCAACACCATTGTGGAGGCCTTAGTGGAAGAGGGGTTTCTTTCGGATGAACGCTTTTTGTCTTCTTACGTGCGAACCCATGCCGAACACAAATCTTGGGGCCCGCGCAAAATCGCCCATGGCCTTCGGGCCAAAGGATTTTCGGGTTCGGCAGCAGATGCGGCCATCGCAGCCCATCCCCAATCGTCGTTCAAGGCCTCCCTCGCGGCCCTCGTGGAGCGCCGGCATGCGGAGTTGCCGGCTAAGCGCGAACGGGTCATCCGATTCTTGGTATCTCGGGGGTTCGCTGTGAATGACATCTTACGCGCCCTCGAAGAAGCAGAGGGGCACTGAATTACCTTTGCGGCGTATGATTACGATTGATCAACTGAATGCACTGCGCTCGCGCGTTGAAGACTTGAAAGGGTACTTGGCCATCGATGCCAAATGCATTGAGATTGCCGAGGAGGAGAAGCGCACGCAGGACCCGGAGTTTTGGAACAATTCCAAGGAGGCCGAACTGGTAATGAAGCGCTTGCGAACGTTGAAGTCGTGGACGCAGAGTTTCGATGTTTGTCTGTCCGCCGTCGACGATGCGCAAGTCCTTTTTGAGTTCATGAAGGCCGGTGAAGCAGAAGATTCCGAGGCGCAGGAGGCCTTCGATGCGGCCGCAGTAGCAGTGGAGGAATTGGAATTCAAAAACATGCTCAGCGCCGAGGAAGATAACCTCAACGCCATCATGCAGATCACCTCAGGCGCTGGCGGTACGGAAAGCTGCGATTGGGCGTCCATGCTGATGCGCATGTACAGGATGTATGGTGACAACGCCAACTTCAAGGTCAAAGAACTCGACTTGCAGGAAGGCGACGTGGCCGGCATCAAACAAGTCACTTTGGAGTTTGAAGGGGAATTTGCCTTCGGCATGCTGAAAGGGGAAAACGGGGTGCACCGGCTGGTCCGCATTAGCCCGTTTGACAGCCAAGCGCGCCGGCACACGTCTTTCGTGTCGGTCTATGTCTATCCGCTGGTGGATGACTCCATTGAAATTGAGGTCAATCCATCGGACATCACGTGGGAAACTTTCCGCTCGGGCGGCGCCGGTGGCCAGAACGTCAACAAAGTTGAAACCGGGGTTCGCTTGCGCCACGCGCCAACCGGAATTGTCATTGACAATACGGAAACGCGCAGTCAGCTCGGTAACAAAGAGAAGGCCATGCAGCTGTTGAAGTCGCAGTTGTTCGAAATCGAATTGGCCAAGCGCAACGAGGCACGCGCAGAAATCGAGGCCGGCAAGAAGAAAATCGAATGGGGCTCCCAGATCCGCTCTTACGTCATGCAGCCGTACAAAATGGTCAAGGACATACGCACCAACCACGAAACGTCTAATGTCGATGCCGTGATGAACGGTGACATTGAAGGCTTCCTTAAGGCCTACTTGATGCAAGCGGGGTCAGGCGCCAAACAATCAGAATAAGCGTAATAATCATGAGTGGTTTCCGAATCGAAAAAGACACCATCGGCGAGGTCAAGGTGCCGGCAGACGCCCTGTGGGGGCCGCAAACCGAACGTTCTCGCAACAATTTCAAAATTGGCCCCAGCGCTTCGATGCCGACAGAAATCGTCGAAGCGTTTGCCTATCTGAAGAAGGCCGCTGCACTGACAAATGCAGAACTCGGTGGCCTCGACCAGAAGAAATGCGATTTGATTGCCCAGGCATGTGAAGAAATCATCTCTGGACAGTGGGCCGATCAATTCCCTTTGGTGATATGGCAAACCGGTTCGGGTACGCAATCGAACATGAACGTGAATGAAGTGGTAGCGAACCGCGCCCACCTCATCAACGGTGGTGAACTCGGGTCAGGCGACAAGCCCGTTCACCCCAACGACGACGTCAACAAATCCCAATCCTCGAACGATACCTTCCCCACGGCCATGCACATCGCGGCCTACAAGATGATTATTCAAACCACCGTGCCCGGCATCGAGCGGCTGCGCGATGCTTTGCAGGCGAAAGCCGAAGCGTTTGTCGATGTAGTGAAAATTGGCCGCACCCACCTGATGGACGCGACGCCATTGACCTTGGGACAAGAATTCAGCGGGTATGTTGCCCAATTGAATTTTGGGTTGAAGGCCCTCAACAATTCCATGAGCCACCTCGGTGAATTGGCGTTGGGAGGTACCGCTGTCGGAACAGAAATCAACACACCAGAAGGGTATTCGGAGCGGGTCGCGGAGCACATCGCAGCGTTGACCGGACTCCCCTTCGTCACCGCGCAAAACAAGTTCGAGGCCCTCGCTGCCCACGACGCCATTGTCGAGACGCACGGTGCTCTGCGTCAATTGGCGGTGAGCTTGAACAAAATCGCCAACGATATCCGACTGATGGCGTCTGGCCCGCGTTCGGGCATTGGCGAACTGATAATTCCCGCGAATGAGCCCGGATCGAGCATCATGCCTGGTAAGGTCAACCCCACGCAGTGCGAAGCTATTACCATGGTTTGTGCCCAGGTGATGGGCAACGATGTCGCCGTGACGGTCGCTGGAGCTCAAGGCCACTACGAACTGAACGTGTTTAAGCCCATGATGGCTCGGAATATCCTTGAAAGCGCCCGCCTCCTCGGCGACGCTTGCTATTCGTTCAGCGTTCATTGTGTCGAGGGCATCGAGCCCAATCAGCAACGCATCGATGAGCTGGTTCAAAACAGCTTGATGCTCGTGACGGCGCTAAACACGAAAATTGGCTACTACAAGGCCGCAGAAATCGCGAATAAGGCCCATACGGAAGGGACAACCCTCAAGGCTGCGGCGCTGTCAACAGGTTACTTGACCGAAGCGGAGTACGATGCATGGGTGGTGCCCGGCGAAATGACCGGAAAACGGTAACTATTTCTGCTTGCCGGCCTTCATCTGAGCGACCAGCTGCTGGATCCACTGCTCAGCTGCTTTGGGGCAAATCAGAAGGGCGTCTGCTGTATCGACTACAATGAAGTCATCAAGCCCGTGCAGGGCAACCAGTTTTTTCGCTTCCCTAGCGTCGCTGACGATGACGTTACCGCTGGCTTCTGTAGCTTTTAGCACGACCCCAGCCGTTCCGTTTCCGGAGCCATCCAATGGCAACTTCTCGTGAAGTGAGCCCCACGTCCCCAAGTCACTCCAGCCAAAATCGGACAGCACGACGGCCACATTGGGGGCTTTCTCCATCACGCCGTAGTCAATCGAGATGTTCTCACATTCTCCGTAGATGCCGCGGATGGTCTCCGACTCACGTTCTGTCGCGAAGTCGCTTTTGTGCTCTTCAAACAGTGCTTGCATCTCGGGCAAATGCGCCTCGAAGGCCTCGGCGATGTTTTGAAGGCTCCAAATGAAAATCCCCGAGTTCCAGTAGAAATCGCCTGAAGCAATAAACTGTTCGGCCAACTCGAGTTGCGGTTTTTCCGTGAAGGTTTTCACCATGCGGATGCGTTCGTCTCCTGCGTTGGGCAGGTCCTCGAATTGAATGTAGCCGTAGCCGGTGTCGGGACGTGAAGGATGAATACCCAAGGTCACAAGGTGGGTGGTGTCGCGCGTGTGTTTCAAGGCCACGTTGGCGATTTCTAGGAATTCGTCCTCTTTCAAAATGAGGTGATCCGATGGCGCCACGATGACCGCTGCCTCTGCCGCAGCCCTGCCTGCTTTGTTAGCAATCCAATGGTTGGCGTAGGCGATGCACGGCGCGGTGTTCCGCATGAACGGCTCGCATAGGGTGTTTTCGCTGGGCAACTGGGGCAGGTGTTCCGTGACTAGGCCGCGGTACCGTTGTTGGGTGACCACAAGGATATTCTCAGCAGGGACAAGCCGCGAAAGGCGGTCAAACGTCATTTGGATCAACGAGCGGCCGGTTCCCAGGACGTCGAGGAATTGCTTGGGGCGGGACTCCTTGCTCATGGGCCAGAAGCGGCTTCCGATTCCGCCCGCCATGATGACAGCGTACGTGTTCTTTTTTGCGCTCATGGTTTAGTTTGCCATGCTTGGGGTGCTTCTGTGACGGCTTTAGTAGGGGTCTTTGTATGTGACCATTCGGGGCAATCGCACTTGCGGTGACCGCGTTGCGACCCGCACGAGGAAAGCACCAAAATGAGCCCAATCAAGCTGACAGGGTGGAGTAGTTTGACAAGCATGTCCGGCAAAAATACGAACTGGCACGTACCTTAGCACCATGCGCTGGATGTATCACATTGGCCGCTACATGCGGTTGTTGGCCAAGAGCTTTCGCAAGCCGGAGAAGTTCAGCGTATTCAAAGATCTGTTGGTCACAGAATTGGAATCCATCGGCCTTCAATCGGTGGGAATCGTCGCCTTGCTGTCCATTTTCATGGGAGCGGTGATTTGCCTGCAGACTGCCCACCAAATTGGCGGATGGATCCCGATTTACACCATTGGCTTCACAGTGCGCCAGACCATGATATTGGAATTCTCTCCCACCTTGATTCCGGTAATTCTTGCTGGAAAAGTTGGGTCGAACATTGCCTCGCAAATCGGAACCATGCGCGTGACCGAGCAGATCGACGCGCTTGACATTATGGGGGTAAACAGCGCCGGTTATCTGATCTTGCCCAAAATCATCGCAGGGGTGTTCATCGTGCCGTTTTTAGTGGTTTTGAGCATGGTGTTGGGCGTTGGGGCCGGGGCGTGGATTGGTGTCACCACGGGGATCAGCCCTTTGGCAGATTTCGAATACGGAATGCAAGTAGACTTCCGGGTTTTTGATGTGGTCTACGCCTTGACAAAAACGGTCGTCTTCGGATTCATTTTGACCAGCGTTTCGGCGTACCACGGTTATTTCGCTGAAGGCGGAGCGCTGGAGGTCGGCAAATCAAGTACCAAAGCGGTGGTCTGGTCCGTGGTCATTATCATGGTGTCCAACCTAGTGCTCACGCAAATGCTGTTGAATTGATATGATTGAGCTGCAACACCTCGAGAAATCGTTCGGCGATCACCATGTGCTCAAGGACTTGAGTGCCACCTTCGAACGTGGCAAAGTCAACTTCGTGATTGGTCGAAGTGGGAGCGGAAAAAGCGTCATGACCAAGTGCACGGTAGGCCTATTCGAGCCGGATCAAGGACGTGTCAAATACGACGGCAGGGACTTTACGTCCATGAACCATAAAGGACGCAAAGTCATCCGCCAAGAAATCGGGATGCTCTTCCAAGGATCCGCGTTGTTCGACAGCATGACTGTCCAAGAAAACGTCGAATTTCCGTTGCGCATGTTCGGCGATATGTCTAAGGCGGAGCGTCGGGACCGCTCGGCCGCGTGCCTCGAGCGGGTGGAGTTGGCGGATGCCGGTTCGCGATTCCCAGCGGAATGTAGCGGTGGCATGCAAAAGCGCGTAGGCATAGCCCGGGCCATTGCGATGAACCCCAAGTATTTGTTCTGCGACGAGCCCAACTCGGGCCTCGATCCGCAAACAGCCATCGTTATTGACAACCTGATTTCCGACATTACGGCGGAATATCAGATCACGACCGTGGTCGTTTCCCACGACATGAACAGCGTAATGGAAGCGA
>CALGDB010000267.1 GCA_937884175.1 uncultured Flavobacteriales bacterium | reverse complement strand
TGATACCCGCCATTGACTCGGTGAAATGGGAAAACGGTGCGCTGCTGCCCATCACCCAAGTAGGCGAAGACCGCGTGGTTCACTTAACCGAACAACCACGCCGGCTGATTGGCTTTCTCCAACTGTGGTCCGATGGAGCGCATGTGGAAGTTCCGGTTTTCAAAACAACCAAGGAGCCGGTTGAGCTTCTGCTCACATCCTACCAGTCAGACGCGTCGGTTCAAGTCATCGGAAGCTTCACCAATTGGCAAGCCAATCCCATCGAAATGGACGGAAGCCAAGGCTACCACAAGGTGGACTTGATGCTCGACAAAGGAACCCACCTGTATCAACTGGTCGTCGACGGTGTAGAGCAACCAGATCCTTCTCATCTGAACCGAGTCCCGAATGGATTTGGTGGGTTCAACTCCATCCTTCAGGTGGGTTCAGACGAACCGCCCTTACCGATGAACGTGGAATACATTCCAAGCGTGTCAACGGGGGATGTCCAGCAGGCCGCCGGCTTTTTGGGACGCACCGCTCCCAACGCACACTTCTACGCGTGGTGGAACAATGACATCTATGGATTTGGCCGAACGGATTCTACCGGTTTATTCTCATTGGGCATCCCAGCGGCCGCATATGCTGACGAGCGCTCGTTTGTGCGCATTTGGACATCCACCGAATCCAACAAGAGCCAAGCCCAACTTATTCCCCTGCAAGCGGGAGAGCCCATCACCCAGACGAGCCAACTCAATCGCTACGATTGGCACGCCATGGTCATGTACTTCTTGATGGTCGATCGATTCAAAAACGGCGATTCGACTAACGACTGGACGTGCGAGGACCCGGGCATTCGGCCGGAAGCCAACCACTACGGAGGGGACTTCGCGGGCATCGCTTCATCGCTGGACTACATCCAAGACCTTGGGGCCAACACCATCTGGGTCAGCCCCATCACCCCCAACCCCGACGGAGCCTGGGGCTACTGGTCGGACCCCAATACGGACGTCACGAGTAAATTCAGTGGCTACCATGGCTACTGGCCCATCGCTTCGACCGGAACCGACCGCCGGTTTGGGACGATGGAGGAGTTCAATGCGTTGGTCGAGGCCATTCACGAAAGGGACCAAAACATTTTGGTCGATTACGTGGCCAACCACGTGCACGAAGAACACCCCATTTACCAAGAACACCCCGACTGGGTCACCAACCTGTACTTGCCCGATGGCTCGTTGAACACCCAACTGTGGGACGAACAGCGTTTGACCACCTGGTTTGACACCTTCATGCCCACGTTGGACTTGGAACGACCGGAAGTCTACCAAACCATGACCGACAACGCCGTGTGGTGGGTGGAAAACACCAATATTGACGGCTTCCGGCACGATGCGACGAAGCACATCCCTGAGGTGTTTTGGAGAACGCTGACGCAAAAAGTGCGCAGCAAGCAGCAACAGCCCCTGTTTCAAATCGGCGAGACTTACGGCGCACCGGAGTTGATTCGCAGCTACCTCTCAAATGGCATGTTGGATGCTCAGTTTGATTTCAACCTCTACGACGCCTTGGTCGCGGCCTTCACCGCTGAAACGGCCAATTTATCGGCATTGATTGCGGTGGCTAATCAAAGTTTGGATACCTACGGTGCCCACCACCTCATGGGCAACATCACGGGCAACCAAGACCGTCCCCGTTTCACCTCCCTTGCGGACGGGGCACTCGACCCATCGGAAGACACCAAGTTTGCTGGATGGACCCGTGAGATTGAACACCAAAGCAACGTCGGGTACCGGAAGATGAGCTGGCTCATGGCCTTTTTGATGTCGAGCCCGGGCATTCCTTGCATTTACTACGGCGATGAAATTGCGGACGTCGGTGGCAATGATCCCGACAACCGCCGCATGATGCGCTTTGACGGCTGGAACGAACAGGAATCGTGGATGCACGCGTGGACCCAAACGTGGATTGCATTGCGCACATCACGCATGAGCATGCTCTACGGACAGACGTCCTATACGGAACTGGCACCGGGTTTGCTCGCAATACACCGCAGCTACTTGAGTGAAAACACGTGGGTGCTCATCAACACAACAGGGCAGCCTTATGACCTCGCACTCGATACCGGAGAACCACTTCAGCCACTCGTAGGCACGTTGGATGCCACTGCTTCGGGTGGATTCGCCATTAAAGCTTGGGGCGCGGCGGCGTTTGACGTACGTCCAAGGGTCCGGAATCGAAAGTGAGGATCCGGTCAGTCTTCGGCGACGAAATCGTCGAGGATGTACCGCCACTGCAACGTCCATTCCCCGTCGCCCAGGTTGTATTGTTTGGTCAGACGAAGTTGGCCTGGTAAGCGCTCCAAGCGCAGCCGTTCAATGGCCGCTGCACCTTCCACAGCGCCCCCACGGGTAAGGTTAACAGCAAGGCCTTTCGGCGCAGCAAACCATTGGTTCTCATCGCGTTGACCATCTTGGATGGCCGTTATATCCAAGGCACCTGCTGAGGCATTCCATGACCACATTTGTGCCTCTTTTACAATGCCATCTTCGGATTCCCTTGCGAATTGCAAAACAAACCCATTTTCAGCGCCGCTGCGTTTTCCATCCATACGGGCATCCACGGTCCTCATGTTCCCTCCTTCGCTCGCTGGCATTTCAAAGCGACCAACGTAAGTACCCTCGAGTGTAAACATCCAATCCGGAGCTTGGCCGTTGACAGGTGAATTAATCATTAAACCGCTAAGCAACAAGAGCAAAGGGGAAGCGAAACGAAACATTTTGACCATCATGAGTAGCAGTTTGTGCCTTAAATTTCGGTCATGAAACTGAAATCTGTACTTATCGGCGTCTTCGGTTTAGCTTCCGTAGCCGCAACAAGTCAAACCACTTGGGAAGTCGGCAACACGACGTTGACCGAATATAACTTGGTCACCGGCATGCAAATCCCCTGGGAAATCCTATGGGGACCGGACGATCACCTGTGGATGACATCGCGCAAAGGCGAGGTGTTGCGCATCGATCCTACGACAGGAGACTACACCACCGTTCTTGAAAAAAACGTCATGAACGGAGGAAACGGCGAACCAGGCATGTTGGGCATGGCGATGCACCCAAATTGGGAAACCACACCGAAAGTCTACGTGGTGTACTGCGCGGGCAGTTCGTGGAACGGCCAAGAGTACCTCAGTGTTTTTGATTGGAACGGCACCGAGCTCGTTAACGAAGAGTTCCTGCTCACCATTGATGCGGGTGGCATTCACAACGGCAGCCGGCTGCTCGTATTACCGGACAACACCCTCCTGATGACTGCAGGAGACGTCGGCTCATCAGGACTTTCCCAGTCGATGAATTCGCTGCAAGGCAAGACATTAAGATTAAATTTGGACGGAAGCATCCCGGACGACAATCCCTTCCCCAACTCGTACATCTACACTCTCGGAAACCGCAACAGCCAAGGATTGGCATTGGGTCCCAATGGCATTGTCTACGCCAGCGAGCATGGGCAGAATTCCAATGATGAATTCAACATTATTGAATCTGGCGGTAACTACGGCTGGCCGCAAGTGGAAGGATTCTGCAACACCACTGCTGAAGAGGTGTTTTGCGAGGAAAACAACGTAATTGAGCCGCTGAAGGTGTGGACCCCTTGCATTGCTGTAAACGGGATTGAATACTACAACCACGAGGCCATTCCGGAGTGGCAGCACAGTGTGCTTCTCTCTGTACTTGGAGGATTGGGAGGACAATACGAGCGATTGAGCGTCCTGCACCTTTCTGAGGATGGCTTGAGCGTAACAAGCGAGGATCAGTACTTCTCAAGTTTTAATCAACGGATTCGCGATGTCGCAGTCAACCCATACACTGGTTCGGTATACGTAGCCTTCAATGGCACATCCTATCCGGGAAATGGACCCAACATAATCAAGGAATTTCGGAATGAGGCCTTCGCTTCAACCGTTTCAGAACGTCCCGATGATTTGAAACCCATGGCATTTCCCAACCCCTGCACTGATCGCATTCAATTTGAGTGGGAACATGAATTGCGGAACGTTGAGTACACTGTTTACGCTTTCAATGGTGAAGCTGTGGCCCAAGGGCAAGTGAATAACAAACTCCTTACACTGAATACGAAGGGTTGGTCCAACGGATCGTACTTCATTGCCATAACCCACGCCAAAGGTACGCGCACTGCAACCTTCCAAGTGGCACGCTCTCAATGATTAGGCCGCTAACCTCGATTGCATTCATTGCAAATCTATGCGTCGCGGGCGCGCTTGGGGCACACACCAACTACCCTGCAGATACCATGGCTGTTAAACCGGCTGAGATCTTAGCGCTTCGCATTCCGTCCACCTCTGATCAAGCAGCGGCTAATGTCAGCCTGCTCGACGTCACGGCCCTGCAGAATGGCCATTCCCCGGATTTGCAAGACGCTTTGAACTCCATCCCGGGGGTCTTTATGGAGACGCGTGGAACCGGAGGTTCTAGAAGGCTTCAGATGCGAAGCAGTGGACTACGCTCCCCCTTTGGTGTGCGCAACGTCTTGATGCTCATGGATGGCTTTGTACTGACCAATGCCAGTGGCAACAGCCCCTTGGAAATGTGGAATCCACAGTGGCTTCACCGGTTGGAAGTGGTAAAAGGACCCGTCGGCGCGCTGTATGGCAACGCCTACGGAGGAGCACTGATTGCCTCGAGTTTGGCCCCTTCCTCTGTTTTGCAAAACACCACTCGTGGGTACGCCATCGTGCGCAGCCCGGGTGAAGGCGCAGCAGGCGGCTGGTCGGAAGAAGCGGGCCTTGCGCACACCCAGCAGCTTGACCAAAATAAGTCCAGTATTCTCCACCTGCAGCTGTTTTGGAACGACACGCCCGGTTACCGAGAACAGGAATACAACCGAAGGAATCAGGCAGAAATGCAGGTGCTTCGCACGGGCAAGTCAGGTGCACAGCAACGAACTTGGATCGGTTGGATGGAGGCCGAATGGGGACTTCCCGGTGGATTGAATGAGGTTGATGCATCGCAAGACCCCACAAAAGGTCCTGGTGCCGGTTACGATGCCCACGTCAACCGCAAAAGAACATGGGCCGGTTGGAGCCGAACAACTCAGAAGGAAAGCAGCCGAAACGGGCTTTGGCTATACGGTCAACTATCCAATAAAGCTAACCCTTTTGGCACTTCTCCCTTTTTCAATGGCCTAAAGGACGAAAAGGAGGAGTTCGTCTCCTTGCGATGGTGGAGGGCTCAATCCAAGGCCATCGGTACCAAAGGAAAGCTGACCCTGGACCAGTCCATCATCGCGCGATATGAGTGGCTGGACATTGAAGAACGTGACAATGACTACGCCGCAAATGCGCTACGGTACGCGATTGATTCATATACACACAGCCATTGGGCCGGAATCGGTAGTCGATTTGAATGGGATAATCGATGGCAAGTCGATGCACAAGTCGCCGTAGAAAATTTCGGACGGACAACCGATGGCCTGCGTCGAATCGAGGGCGATAGTACGGGGATTTATGCGGAGGACTATGCGGCTTTCCAAGCGCTGCCATTTGTTCAAGTAGCTTACCAAGTCACGCCTCAGTTCCGGGTATTCGCTCAATGGGGAAGCGGCGGAAGCCACCCTACTTCATTTGAATTGGTCGATCCGGAGGGGTACCAACCGTATAACCTGAAATCCGAACAAGCCAACACCCTTGAGTGGGGAGCACGTTGGACCCGCGCTTCGAACCGATGGACTGTAGACTGTGCACTTCAAGCGTACCGCCAGCGCGTAAATGATGCCATTGCCCAGGTTCCTGGACCGGCTGACGGTATTTTCATGGACAATGTGGAAGGACTGCGGATGTCCGGTGTGGAAGCATCAACGCACGTTTCGCATGCCATCGGCAAGGCCACAACTCTCGATGTCAGCGGATGGGTGAACGTCAACCGGCACGCCTTTGAACCCTACACTTCGGTCTTACCAGGAACACCACGTCAAAGCATTGGAACCACCGGGCGCCTGTCCAATGGCCCCTGGGCATGGCGGTGGCAGCACCAGTGGTTTGACCGCATCAAATTGCACAACACCCAGGACGATTGGACAGAACCCCAGCACCGACTCAACACCTCCATTGAATATACCCGGGGCGTTCACGCCGTTCAGCTGGGCGTGAGAAATGCCTTGAATACTGACTTTTCTGGCTGGTTGCAGACTAACGCCTTCGGTGGACGCTACTTCAACCCCGCACCACCGCGTACCATCTGGTTGTCGTGGCGCTGGTCGGTTACTGAATGATCTCGATCTCCGTGCGCCGGTTGCGCGCGCGCCCCTCGGCAGTGTCATTTGAGGCGATGGGCTGTGACATGCCATAGCCAACGGTTTCCATTCGATCGGTCGCGATTCCATATGCTTCAAGAAATTGCGCTACGGTCTGGGCGCGTTCCTCGCTGAGGAGTTGATTGCGCTCAGTACTACCCTCTACATCCGTATGGCCGGCAATGCGAATGCGCACTTCAGACCGGAGCATGATGCGCGCCAATTGCTCAAGGTCCGGCTGAAAACGGGCATCCAACTCCGACGAAGACCGTTCAAAGCGCACATCGTTGAGCACCAATACCGTTCCAATCTCAAGGGGTTGCAGACGGACGGAAACGAATGGCTCCTGCCCTTCCAATGGATCGAGGGTTTTTGAGTAAAAACCATAGCCTTCTTCATCGATTTGTAGAATCACCCGTTCCGTAGCCGGAAAGGTCAGCGTGAATTTCCCATCAACCGGCGAACTCATCTGCATACCCATAGCATTCCCAAGGCTATCCAACACCTTAACCGACGCCTGAATGGGACGCGCTGAATCCGCATCCCGCACTTCACCACGCCATAATGCTACCGATTCCGCCGCGGCATGCACCGGTAACTCAAATTGCCACAGATCGAGGTTTCCAGGGGCGTCACGATCGGTCGCAAACAACGCCGTGCGGCCGTCTGGAAACACCTGCAAGCTGTTCTCATCGCCGTTGGAGTTAATAGGGAATCCAAGGTTTTCCGCTTGCGACCAGGAACCATCCGGTTGACGGCGGGAAACAAACAGGTCCAGCCCCCCCATTCCTGGATGACCATTCGACGCAAAATAAAGCGTTTTGCCGTCGCTGTGAAGCACCGGATTTTCCTCTCGGCCAGGGGTATTGATGGTCGGAGGCAGCCGCGACGGACGGCTCCAAACGCCATTGCCTTGGTGTTCAGACTGATAAATATCCTGCACTACCCGGCCGTCTTGAGTTCGGTAGGCCCGCACAAAAAACAACCAGTGTCCATCGGCACTCAGCGAAGGCTGGCTTTCCCAAGCTTTGCTGTTCACCGCGGTTAAGTTCATTTCCCGCTGGAATCGGCTCTCGACGACATTGAAGTCTGCATAAAACAAATCGCAACTGCCTTCGCCCGTGCGCCTTCCGTATCCACCATCAAGTCCGTCGCAGGCGGTAAAAATAAGCTGCCGCCCATCGCCGCGAACGGACGGCGCCCCTTCATTCCCGGGGGTATTGATTTCGACCAGTGCGCGCTTCACATTCCATGTACCATCCTCAGCAAGCGCTGCCTCGAAAAAGTCCTCTTGGCCCGTCATGCGAGCGTCCCCTCCAATTTGACGGGTAAAAATCATACGGTCACCGGTTGCATACAGCGCCGGGTAATATTCAGGTGCAGCGCTGTTCACGGAACCTTCGAGCGGAGCCAAGTTCAACTCCACAGGTGATTGAATGGCATTGGCAGCAAAACGGATGGACGCCTCCAGCAGCGAGTCTCCAAGGGCAACTTCATCAATCAAATCGAGC
>CALGDB010000266.1 GCA_937884175.1 uncultured Flavobacteriales bacterium | reverse complement strand
TCTATGACAATTCAACAGCAAACCAAGGTCATAGACCATACCCATTTTCTGATTGACGGCAAGCTCGAGGCGTGGACAGGTGCCAAGGCGCAAGTTTGGAGCCCCATAACGGACGACGAGGGTGAACGTGTTTTGTTAGGGTCAACTCCAGACTTGCCCAGCGAAGAGGGAATGAAGGCCTTGGAGGCTGCCAAGTCAGCTTATGATCACGGGCGAGGAGCTTGGCCAACAGCTCCGGCAGCAGATCGCATCGCAGCAATGGAGAAGTTCATTGAGTTGATGGTCCCAAAGCGCGATGAGGTGGTGAACCTGTTGATGTGGGAAATCTGTAAAAAGCGTTCGGATGCAGAAAAGGAATTTGATCGCACGGTAACCTACCTGCAGGAGACCATTGATGAATACAAAAACCTGCACCGCGAGGGCAGCCACATCATGTCGGTTGAAGGAACACTCGCCCAAATTCGGCGCGGACCCATCGGTGTCGTGCTGTGCCTAGGTCCGTTCAATTACCCGTTGAATGAAACCTTTTGTGTGCTGTTGCCCGCACTGTTGATGGGTAATACGGTCGTCTTTAAACCTGCCAAGTACGGGGTTTTGCTGATTACGCCTTTGTTGGAAGCGTTTGCTGAGAGCTTTCCTCCCGGTGTGGTCAACGTCATTTTTGGTCGAGGCCGCACCTTGGCTTCACCCATTATGCAGACAGGCCACATCGACGTGCTCGCTTTGATTGGCAACAGTAAGTCGAGCAATGCGCTCATCAGCCAACACCCCAAGCCTAACCGTGTGCGGCAGGTGCTGGGGTTGGAAGCGAAAAACCCGGCAGTAATTTTCCCAGATGCTGACATCGACCTTGCCGTGAAAGAATGCGTCAAGGGTGCTTGGAGCTTCAACGGCCAGCGCTGTACGGCATTAAAGGTCATCTATGTTCACAAGGACGTGCGGGATGAGTTCCTCAGCGCTTTTGCGGCTGCGACGGATGCACTGAAGTGGGGAAGCCCTTTCGAAAATGCAGACATCACGCCGCTGCCCGAAGTGGGGAAGGTGGGCTACATGCAAGATTACGTGAACGAGGCGTTGGAAGCTGGGGCACGGGTGGTCAACGACCGCGGTGGACAAGTGGATGGGAATTGCTTCTTCCCAGCCATTCTGCACCCAGTGAGCCGCGATATGGCCATCTTCAAAGAAGAGCAGTTCGGCCCAGTCTGTCCGGTTTTGGACTTTGAGGATTTTGAAGAGGTATTGACAGACATCGCCGAGAGCGATTACGGGCAGCAGGTGAGCATCTTTACCCGCGACGCCCAAATCGCGGGCCAATGCATCGACCACATGGTGAATCAGGTGTGCCGGGTCAACATCAACGCCACCTGCCAACGCGGACCGGATACCTTGCCGTTCACGGGCCGCAAAGACAGCGCAGTGGCTACCTTGAGTGTGAAAGCTGCGCTGCGTTCCTTTTCGATCCGCACGCTTGTGGCATGTTCTGCCGATCAACAGGGATTGGTCGAGGAGGTAATCGCTGGGGGACACAGCTCGTTCTCTTCAATGAACTACCTCCTCTAACCGAATCACCGTGTATTGCCTTTGGCGCTCATTGACAAACCCAGGCGAGTCATGCGTTGGGTTTACTGAAAAACCCGAACAAAGTCCACAACCATTTGCTGTGGGAATTCAGTTGAAGCGTCGGGATAACCTGGCCAATTCCCTCCTACGGCTATGTTCATGATGAAGAAGAATGGCGAATTGAAGGGGTAGGGCTGGCCGTTCATCTGGTTGTTGTCGATGGAGAAAAACACCTGATCGTCCATCAACCATGTGATGTGGTTCTCTTCCCAGATGACTGAGAAGAGGTGGAAGGCGCCACTGAACGTTTCACCGTTCGGCAACGTGGTGCTCGACCCTGTGTATTGATGGACATCCCAACTGCTCCCCCAATGGGCCGTCCCGTGTACAGTGGATGGCTGATGACCCACCAACTCCATGATGTCAATCTCTCCGCAGGCTGGCCACCCCGTGCTGGTGAAATTTTCACCGAGCATCCAAAGAGCAGGCCAGATGCCTTGGCCTTGAGGCAACTTGGCCCGGATGTCCATGCGTCCGTATTGAAAGGACTGAAGCCCCTGCGATTTCAAACGAGCCGAAGTGTACCCCGAGCCTTCTTGCCGCGCGGTGATCGTTAAATAGCCATCAGCTACCGAGCTGTTTTCCGAACTGTTGGTGTAATTCTGCCACTCGTTGTTGCCCCATCCAGATGCACCGAGGTCATACGTCCAGTTGTTGACGTTCACACTGGTGCCGTCAAATTCATCTGACCACACTAAGGTCATTCCTTCATACGAGTCGGCAGCAGGGTAACCTTCCCCGTCCTCTGCATCTCCCGTATCATCTGCGATACGGGTGAATGTGAACGTAAAGAACAGCCCGGCTGCGTTACAATCAGCATTGTCCCCTTGGGCGTGCAAGACCAATGTGGATTCATCGAGTGAGACAATGTCATACACTAAACCGGCATCGTTGGTTCCGATGAAAGGACATGCGCACGTTCCATTGCCCGCAAGCAATGCGATGGCATCTGCTCCCGAGGCACCTCCGCCGGGGAGGAATTGGGTGACAGGCGAGGAGCAGTTGTACGCAAGCTCCGTATAGTTTGAAAAGGCATCGATAATGGACCCGTTGTAATCGGTGGTTAAGGATCCATCCGGGTGAAAGGTGTAGACGTCATCGTACTGTGCACTTTGCAAGCCATTGGGGTCACTGCTGTACCAAGCATCGCTGTATGGGTCTGGACCAACTACGATGGCACCGGCAGCGGTGGTGAATTGCCAAGAACCAACGAGCAACTCAGGAAAGAATCCGTCACCGCCGCATACGTCAAACGCATCCTCATACAGGCAAGCTTCCGTCGGGTTTGCATCGTAATTGCACGCCGTTGTGTCCTCACACAGATCGTTCACATCCCACAGTCCATCCTGGTCATTGTCAACGGCGCCGAAAATACCGAGAATGGCCAAAATATCGGTGATGCCGATGGCATAGTCCTGCTCGAAATCTGGATTCCATTCGCAGTCGGTTTGGGCAGCAGCGAGGTTCTGTACGAGTGCCACGGCGCCCAAGGCGAGGGCCAAGCAGCGACAGGAGAGGTGGAGTTTGCGCATACTGGAAAGGTACACCAATTTGGAAGGAGGAAGGCCTGCCGCCTATCTTGTCGAAGTAGCCCGTTAACCCATGCCTGCTCCTTCTCATTCATTCAAACTCGCTGACGTTTGCGCCAACTTAGCCCAACACGCACCGCAACCCCTGACCTACGAAGGGTTGTGCAGTTGGGTAGAAGGCATCGATTGGACCGGCTGCGATTGGGTGGCCCATATCCCTGAAGTGGAGTCAGCCAATGACTATGCCCGGAACATCCTCTGCCTCGAGCCGTTTGAGATCGTATTGTTGCATTGGCCCGCAGGGGTGGAGAGTGCCGTGCATCACCACGAGGGGTTTTGGGGCACCGTGGTTTGTCTTCAAGGAGTACTCGAGAATGTGACTTATTCGCTCGACGATGGGATTCTTCGTAAAAAGGATGTATTACGGGCGCTTCCGAAAGGCATGGTACCTGAGCCCGACGGTACGATCCACAAAATCTGCAACGGGAGTGCGAGCGAAGCATTGGTGACATTGCACTTTTATCACCCGGCGTTGAAGGACTTGAACGGCCTCGTTTTGTACGATTTGGCAACGGGATCCGCCTTGACCTGTAAC
>CALGDB010000265.1 GCA_937884175.1 uncultured Flavobacteriales bacterium | reverse complement strand
GGTCGTGAATTTTCGTCAACGATTCCTGCGTTATGGCATCGGTGTCATCATCGGTGTCATCTTGAGCGCACTCTTTTTCAGTGGCCGCAGCTGCAACGATTGGTTGCCCGGCAAACGTATCAAAGCCCGCATGCAGGTGGAAGGAATTCAACCGGACGCGCCCCTGCAGTGCCTTTTGGAATGCGAAGGCCCCACCCGTGCGGATGGAAACCAGGTGATGCAATGGCTGCTGGCGGCGGACATTAATTGGTCAGAAAGCGCTGCACGGGAAGAGCGCCCGTGTTACCTCTTTGAGATGCAAACAGATTGCCCGTTTGAGGCGCTGACGGTATGCTTTTCAGAACACAGTGCCTCCGTCGGAACGGCCGTCGTGCGAGAGGCTACCGATTGCCCGTGCGCTAAGGACGAATGACGCTCAACTTGCCTCGGACCGGCGCTGTGCTTCCTGCGCTCCACGCTTCAACGATGAAGGTTCCAGCGGTCATGCCCGAGGTGTTCCATGTATAAGGCGCTTCCACCCCCGAGAGTTCGACATCGTGGACCAGTCGCCCGCTTGCATCTGTGATGCGCAGGTGAGTGAGTAAAGCATTGGCGCCCATGTCCAGGACCACATCATTTCCGATTATAACGGGATTGGGCGTAAACCGCAATCCCTCCGTCAGGTCTCCCCAGCCGGATTGGTCGGCCGGATCGTAGACCAATTTGTAGATGTTGAGCCGCGTGCACAAGTAGAGCTCACCGCGGTTGTTTTCGCTGAAGGCAAAACGCGTCTCGTCCCACGGTACGAAGCCGTCTGGAACTTGAATGTCCAGTGGCGCATCCACCCACGTGCCGTCCGCTTGCTCGGTGAGGGACCAAAATTTGACATCGAAAAAGCCGCACGCGTCGGTGAAGACATAGCTACCGTACAGGGTGGGAATTGCGCTTCCGCGGTAACGGTAACCGCCGATGACGGAACACCAGCCGTTCTCGTGGGGATACGAGAAAATGGGCAATTCGAGGGTCCCATCGGGGTCACAATCCACCACGGGTTCGTAGCACATAGGCCCTTCCATCAAGCGCCACCCGAAGTTCAGTCCACCTGCCGATCCGGCCGACTCCATGCTGATTTCTTCCCAGTCCACTTCACCGACGTCGCCAATGAATTTGTCTCCGGTCAAGCGGTCGAAACTCCAGCGCCAAGGGTTCCGGAGTCCGTATGCCCAAATCTCGTCAAGGGCATCCGGGTTGCCGACAAAGGGGTTGTCTTCGGGGATGGTGTAGGGGTCGAGCCCGTTCACATCGATGCGCAGGATTTTGCCTAACAAAGTCTCGAGGTTTTGTCCGTTTCCGATGGGACCGTGGTCGTCGCCCCCGCTGCCCCCGCCGGTTTCTCCTGTTCCTGTGCCGCCACCGTCTCCTGTGCTGATGTACAGGTAGCCATCGAGTGGTCCAAAGTGCAGTTGGCCGCCGTTGTGCCCACGGGCCGGCTGCACCAGTTCGAGGACCTCGGACCAGGTTTCGGTGTCAGCCGCTGTGCGGTCGGCGTTGGTCCCGAAGCACACTAGGCGTTCATCGATGAATGTGCCGGTGCCATCTGGTCGGTAGCCGTTGTAGATGACATAGAAAAGCCCATTGGTTTCAAAGTCGGGGTCCAAAATGAGGTCGTTTACCCCCTGTTCGCTCATGATGCCGTAATCACAGATGTCCAATCCGGTTGAACTCAAGTCCAAAAAGGGTTCGTCACGAACTTCTCCGGCCTCCTCGTCGTACCACATGACCAAGCCGCTGTGGCAGATGATGAGGAGGTTTGTTTCGTCCTCTGCATGTGAGGCGGGCCGCACAGCAACCGGCCACTCGGCAGGGATTAGCCTTTCACCCACAATCGCCTCTGGCGCTGTGGACTGGCCGAAACTTGTGCATGCGAGTAAAGTGGCAACAATTGCAAACAGTGCGGAACGTCCGCGGCGATGAAGGGTATAATGTGTATGCATGAATCTACTTTGCAGGCTAACTTTGCAAAGATACCATTAGCTCTCCATGCTTCGCAGAACCTACATCGCCCTTTTTGTGCCATTGGTGGCCCTCGGTTTCGGGCAACTGCTGACGGGCGCACAGGATCCGCACGAGCAGTTTGGCAAGGACGAGGCCGAGTGGACACGCTGGCGAATGGGGGAGCTCTGCACCGAGGAAGGGGTTTACTTCACAGGGTCGGGCAATTGCGTCAATTGCCATGCACCTGACCCAGACGGTCATGCGCTGGTCGATGAAAACGGCGCGACCGTCAGCCCGGTCACGGATTGGCAAGCGACCCTGATGGCGAACAGCGCCCGGGACCCGTTTTGGCAAGCCAAAGTGGACCACGAAGGGTTGATCAACCCCACCCACCGCGAGTCTATCGAAAACCTCTGCACGGCCTGCCACGCGCCGCAGGGATACCACGAGGCCCATATGACGGGCAAAGTCGGACCTAACGGCTACACGATGGAGGATTTGCTGGACGACGAATTGGGTTTGGACGGTGTGGGGTGTACCGGTTGTCACAGCATCGACGATGTGGGTTTGGCCGGACGGCATAATGGCGATTTGCCCATCAATGAAGAGAACGTCGCTTGGGGCGGTTTTGAGAATCCATGGGACGGCCTGATGAGCGGCCAGACGGGCTTTATTCCGGCGTACGGCGAACACATGCGCAACAGCGAAGTCTGCGCGAGCTGCCATTCGTTGTATACCCACACACAGGACCTTGACGGCGAAGAGACCGGCAATGTCTTTTTTGAGCAGACCACCTACCTCGAGTGGGTCAACTCGGCGTTCAATGCTGAAAACGTGCAGTGCCAAACCTGCCACATGCCGCTCGTTGAGGGTGGAGCCATCGCGGCCACACAGCCCAACTGGTTGTTTCCCCAACGCTTCGGTAAACACCACTTGGTCGGCGGCAATGCCTTCATGTTGAAGTTGATGCGCGACAACGCCGTCCAGCTCAGTTTGAGCGCCTCGCCTACCCAATTTGATTCCACTATCGCCCGCACGGTCGCTTCGCTGCAGCGTGAAACGGCCCGCCTGAGCGTCAACCAACTGGCTTCGGCCTCAGGGGAGTGGGTTTTTGAGGTGGAAGTCGAAAACTTGGCGGGTCATAAGTTTCCGAGTGGTTACCCGGCACGGGTGGCATTCTTGGAATTCATCTTGACGGCCGGCGTAGCGGACACGTTGTTCCACAGCGGTCGGTGGTCGGAGGCCGAAGGGATTTTTGGGCGTGACGAGGCATATGAGCCCCATTGGAACGAGATCAACGCGGAAGACCAAGTGCAGGTGTACGAATTGGTCATGGGCGATGTTACTGGGGCCAACACCCAAGTGCTAGAACGAGCGGATGTCATTTTGAAGGACAATCGCCTGGTGCCACGTGGATTCTCGGCCTTGCATCCGGTCTACGACACGGTTCAAGTGGGACCCATGGCGATCCTCGATGCAGACTTCAACCGCCGTGAAGGCGAGGAAGGCTCGGGCACTGACCGACTGGTGTACCGGATTGCGGCAAGTTCCGAGGCGGCCCCGGTCGAGGCAACGGTGCGCTTGCACTACCAAGCGGTGCCGGCGCGGTGGGTGGGCGCCTTGTTTGAATTTTCGGATGAAAGTGAACGCATTTCAGCATTTGAAAGCATGTACAACGCTGCCGACCGGACTCCGGTGGTGGTCGCAAGCACGAAGGCGAACGGATGGCCCGGGTTTGATCCGGACGCGAGCGATTGGCGCGTGGCGCCGAACCCAGTTGTGGCAGGGGACAGATTGCGCCTGATTCCCGCAGGCACGGAACAACCAGTGGCTGTTCGCCTGTTGGATGCAAGCGGTCGCCTTATCCGCGAATTGCACGTAGAAGAGGCCTTGGAAGGCCACGTGGTGAGCGATTTGGCAGCGGGCACGTACCTGCTGCATTTGGTGTTTGAGCAGCGGAAACAGAGTATCCGCTGGGTCAAAGGGTGAGGCGACGCGTCTCCTCCGAGCCGGCATCAGTATTACGTTGTAAGAATCAGGCCGATTGTTTCCGGCGCTGCACCTCGCGTCGGATGAGTTCCAATTCCCTTGAGGTTTGCCCGGTGACAGAGGAATTCTCCTCGGCGCGCCGAATCAAATACGGGATGGTCTCACGGATGGGGCCGAACGGCACGTATTTGGCCACATTCAACCCCGATTGCGACAAGTTGAAGCTGATGTGGTCGCTCATGCCTAGGAGTTGGGCTGACCACACGCGTGGATCATCTGCCGGGATGCCGGCGTTTTCGAGGCACTTGGCCAAAAGCGCGTTACTCGCCTCGTTGTGGCTTCCCGCACAAAATGCCACCCGGTCGAGGTGTTCCACGCACCACTGAATCCCCGCATTGAAGTCCCGGTCGGTCGCCGCCTTATCGGGCTGGATGGGCGAAGTGTAGCCGTGCTCTGCGGCCCGCTCGCGTTCCTTTTCCATGTACGCGCCACGGACGAGCTTGACTCCGAGATGCCACCCTTCCTCGGCGGCCTGGTGGGTTAGTGCCTTTAAGTAGGCCAAACGGTCGTGGCGGTAGAGCTGTAGGGTATTGAAGACCACGGCACGTTCGGTGTTGTGCCTGCGCATTTGATTCAAGGCGAGTGCATCAATGGCACCCTGCAGCCACGTTTCCTCGGCATCGATGAAAATGGGCGTCCCGAGTTCGGCTGCACGACTGCACAGGGTGTCTACACGTGCCCGGACGCGTTCCCAAGCCTTCGACTCCAGATCGGTCAATTGTTCGGGGTGTTCCGCGGCTTTTTGTAGCAGGGCTGTGGAGGCCACGCCGCTCACCTTGAACACCGAAAACCCATGGCGGTCATCGCCTTGGGTCGCTTCAATGGCCTCGAGAATGCGCTGGTGCGTGGCGTCTAGGTCGGTTTCTTGCTCCTTCCCCTCGGCACTGTAGTCGAGGATCGTGTGGACCTTGTTGTTGGCTAAGGTTGCTACCGTTTTTTCGCATTCAGTAATGGTCTCCCCTCCACAGAAGTGGCTGTAGACCGTGGGGCGAATGGCCCAACCTACCGGAATGCGCAAGGCGAGAGCGAACTGCATCAGCGCCTTTCCGACGCGCACCAAGCGGATGTTACCCACGGTTTGAAATAAGACCAACGCCCGCATCAATTCCCCCTCTGAAAGGTGGGCGAACGCGCGCTGCGTGTCTTCAAAATTGGGCGTTTGAGGTCGGCTGGTCATCGCCGGCAAATATAGCGTGTCGGCCACCGATTCGGCTTCCCAAGTCGCTCGGGCCTGTGCGCGTGGGGCACAAGCCGAGTTGGCTTAAATTCGTGACAGATTGAACCAAAACCCACGACCATGTCTGCTTGCCAGCCTTATATTGAATCCAACCGCGAACGTTTCCTCGAAGAGCTGTTCGAACTGCTCCGCATTCCATCCGTTTCTGCTGACCCTGCGTTTGCGGGGGATGTACAGAAATGCGCCGAACTCGTAGCGAAACAACTCGAAGCTGCGGGCGGTGAAAACGTCGAAGTCATCTCCACCGAAGGCTATCCTGTGGTGTACGGCGAGAAGATGGTCGGGCCCGACGCTCCGACGATTCTTGTGTATGGCCACTATGACGTCCAGCCAGCGGATCCATTGGAGTTGTGGGATGCGCCCGCCTTTGAGCCGGTGATCAAAAAAACCGATATTCACCCGGAGGGCGCCATTTTCGCTCGCGGGGCGTGCGACGACAAGGGACAATTTTTCATGCACGTCAAGGCCCTAGAAGCCATGGTGCAGAGCAATGCCCTCCACTGCAACGTTAAGTTCATGATCGAAGGCGAAGAAGAGGTAGGTTCCGAACACTTGGATGCATTCCTCGAGACCCACCGGGAGAAAATCGCCGCGGACATCGTGCTCGTCAGCGACACCGGCATCATCGCTAATGACGTCCCTTCCATCACGGTGGGCCTGCGTGGTTTGAGCTACGTCGAGGTCGAGGTCACAGGCCCCAACCGCGACCTGCATTCCGGGTTGTACGGGGGCGCAGCGCCCAATCCTATCAATATCCTGTGCGAGATGATTGCTTCGTTGAAGGACGCAGACCAACGCATCACGGTGGATGGATTCTACGATGACGTGGTGGAATTGTCGCGGGAAGAGCGTGATGCCATGGCCGAAGCGCCGTTTAGCGAAGACGAGTACAAAAAGAGCATCGACATCGGAGCCGTGGAAGGGGAGAAGGGCTACACCGCCCCAGAGCGGATGAGCATCCGGCCCACCCTCGATGTCAACGGCATGTGGGGTGGCTACACTGGTGACGGGGCCAAGACGGTCATCGCCAGCAAGGCAACCGCCAAAATCTCCATGCGCCTCGTGCCCAACCAAGACCCAGAGAAAATCACCGCCCAGTTCATACGCCATTTCGAGGCCATCGCACCGCCATCGGTCAAGGTCAAAATCACGCCCATGCACGGAGGTGAAGCGGCTGTGACACCGACCGATTCGGTGGCGTACCGCGCAGCATCTGCCGCGATGGAGGCGACGTTTGGTCGCAAGCCGGTGCCATTCCGAGGCGGCGGATCGATTCCAATCGTTTCGAGCTTTGAACGCATTTTGGGACTCAAGACGGTGTTGATGGGATTTGGCTTGGACAGCGATGCCATCCACTCGCCCAACGAGCACTACGGTGTGTTCAACTACTTCAAAGGCGTTGAGACCATTCCGTTGTTCCACGAGCATTTCGCGCGGTTGAGCTCTGAGGGATGAGGGCTGCTCTTGCTTGCCTCAGTTTGGTGACCTTGGTGGGATGCACAGCCTTGCAACCGGTCGAGGTCGTACGGGTGGATGGACTGAGTGAACTCTCTATTGGCCGCGGCGGCATCGGGGGGGAATTGGCTCTCGTCATCAACAACCCCAACCCCGTGGCCATCGCCGCGGAATCGGTACACGTGGAGTTGGCCATCAGCGGAACGCCGGTCGGGCAGGTCGAATTGCCGTACGCTCAGTCCATTCCAAAAGGTCCCAACCAAGTCTTGCGGCTTGCGGTACAAGCGGAAACGGCGGCGCTGCTGTCCGTGCTGGAGGCCAACCTCTTCCGGTTCCTTGCAGGCGAAGAAGTGGAAGTGAGTGTAAAAGGAGAAGTGAAAGGAAGTGCATTGGGCATTGCCGTAGGCATCCCGGTGGATTCAAAACAGAACATGAAAATTCAATTGTGATGAACACCATGGAATTCAAAACTTGGAGCGTCCTGCTCCTCTTGGCGGTGGGATTTATTCCCATTCAGGCTCAAGATGTCGACGCCATCATCAAAGGCATGAACGTTCGCCACATTGGCCCCGGCGCCATGAGTGGGCGCGTCACCACCATCGATGTCCAGCGGGACCGACCGGAAGTCATTTACATCGGAACTGCGAGTGGGGGCCTTTGGCGATCGGTCACAGCCGGCGTGGAATGGGAGCCGCTGTTCGAGGATGAGGCGACCCAAAGCATCGGGGCCGTCGCCATTGCACCGTCCAATCCCGACGTGATTTGGGTTGGGACTGGTGAAGGCAACCCGCGGAATTCGCATTCCAGCGGCCGCGGGGTGTATCGCAGCATTGATGGCGGCGCCACTTGGGAATTGATGGGCCTCGAAGGCACGCGCAACATCCACCGGATGATTGTGCACCCGACCGACCACCAGACCGTGTGGGTCGGCGCCATCGGGACGGCTTGGGGCGACAGCCCTGACCGTGGCGTTTACAAAACCACTGACGGCGGCAAAACCTGGACGCACCAACTCTACATCGACGAGCGCACTGGTGTGGCCGATATGATCATCGACCCTTCGAATCCCGATAAGCTCATCGCGGCCCTGTGGTCACACCGCCGTGAGCCGTGGTTTTTCACCAGCGGTGGTGAAGGTAGCGGCTTGTACATTACCCACGACGGCGGCGACAATTGGAAACAGCTGACCGAAGACGAAGGGCTGCCTGCCGGCGAGCTGGGGCGCATCGGTTTGACCATCAGCGCGGCCAATCCGGACGTGGTGTATGCACTGATTGAATCCAGCGAGACGGGCTTGTACCATTCCATCGATGGCGGATTGAATTGGTCGCTCATTCAAGGAAAACAGGTGGGGAATCGACCGTTTTACTACGCGGATATTTACGCCGACCCCTCGGATGAGAAGCGCCTTTTCAATTTGTACTCCATGGTCGACCTCAGCGAGGATGGCGGCAAAACCTTCCGGACCATCCTGCCGTATAGCGGGGTGCACCCGGATCACCATGCATTTTACATCCACCCGGATGATCCGAATTTCCTCATCGACGGCAACGACGGCGGATTAAACATCAGCCGGGATGGTGGTGTGGCTTGGACATTTGTCAACAACCTTCCGCTTGGGCAATTCTACCACATCAGCGTGGACAACGCTATCCCGTATCGCATATACGGAGGCATGCAGGACAACGGTTCATGGGTTGGTCCCAGTGAGGTTTGGCATGTTGGTGGCATTCGAAACGAGGACTGGCAAGAAATCCTGTTTGGAGACGGCTTCGATGTGTTGCCCGCACCGGAAGACCTGAACACGGCATATGCCATGTACCAGGGCGGCGGCCTCTCGCGCATCGACCTGCGCAACGGCGACGGCACATCGGTTCAACCGGTGCCGCACGACAGCACAGCACTGCGGTTTGCATGGAACGCGGCCATTGCGGCCGATCCGTTCGACGCAAACGGCGTTTACTTCGGATCCCAGTTCGTGCACCACAGCACCGATCGCGGGAATACGTGGGGTATCAAGAGTCCCGACCTCACGACCAACGACCCCGAAAAGCAAAACCAAGCGGAGTCCGGCGGATTGACCATAGATGCGACCAAAGCTGAAAATCACTGCACCATCCTGTGCATTGCGCCCAACCCCCTGCGTGAAGGGGAAATTTGGGTCGGCACCGATGATGGCCGCATCCAGCACACCACCGATGGCGGCGCGACATGGATAGACCACACGGCGAGCATCAAGCGGTTCCCCCAAGGGGCCTGGATTCCGCAGATTCACGTGAGCCCCCACGATGCCGATGAGGTGTACGTCGTGGTCAACGATTACCGCCGCAACAATTGGCGGCCATACCTGTACCGCACCACCGATGGCGGGGAATCTTGGGTAAGGTTGGTCCTCGAAGGCGGGGAGGTGACCGGCCATGTTTTGAGTGTTGTACAAGATCCAGAGGTGGCCTCGTTGCTGTTCTTGGGAACGGAGGAAGGGCTCTTTGTCAGCTTTGACCGGGGTGCGAATTGGAAACGTTGGGAACACGATGTTCCTTCGGTCCCGGTGCGTGACATGGTCATCCATCCACGGGACGGGGACTTGGTTTTGGGTACGTTTGGCCGAGCGGTATATGTCATTGACGACTTGGCGCCATTACGCTCCCTCGCGGCAGAGGGCAACGGCTTGATGGAGGAAAGCCTGCGGGTATTCGCGATTCCTGATGCCTACCAGGTGAATTTCCGGCGCCACGCAGGCGCTCGTTTCCCGGCCGATCACTACTGGAGTGGAGCCAACTACGGCGGCGGTGCACGGGTGCAGTTTTACGTCCACCCGGATACGGCCGAAGCGTACGGAAAAGATGAACTGGAGTGGAGCATCATCAACGCCGAAGGCGACACGCTGCGAAACGGTGCGCTCACCGCGGACGGTGGCATCCAAACCATGCGTTGGCGGTTCGATACCAACGGCATGGATTGGCCCCAACGGGAGCTGAAGAAAAAGAAGGACGAGCCGAGCGGAGGCGGACCGGACGTACTGCCCGGAACGTACACCTTGGCCATGAACATGGGCGATCATGCCAGCTCCACGCCAGTGACCGTTCACCCGGATCCGCGGGTGCCGTACAACCGACAGGCCCACGAGGCGCGCAATTTGCACCAGCGCATCGCCATGGAAGCGGCCAAGCCCATTGTGGATGCCATGAACGAGGTTCAGCGCATGCTGGCCACGATGGGTACCGTGAAAGACGATTTAAAGTGGATTCCCGACTCGCTCAAAGAGGATGCGACCGCCTTGGCGGACTCACTCGATGGTGAATTGACGCGCATCGAGGAGATCTATTACCAGCCGCGGGATTATAAGGGTACGGGCAGTGTGACCGAACGGTTGAATTCCATCCTCTGGACGGCATTCTCCGTCACGGGAGGGGCCGACGCGCCGGGCGGAAATGCACAGCGCGCTTTAGAGCGCCTACGCGATGAAGGAAAGGCCTTTGCAGATGAGGTAAAAGCCGTTCAAGAGGGCTTGTGGTTGGAGTGGCTCGAGGCGGCTGAGGCCGTTGACCGATCGCCCTCCCGGATTTACGAGGGTACAGGGAAGCAGTAGGGCTATCCCAACCGCCAGGTGACCATCCACTGGATGGCCATGTTCATCATGAAGTTGTCCCAGCGCTGAACAGGCTGGTCGGGGCGCTCGCTGATGGGCAATAGGCTTTGCGACAGCCGGACTTCCAAGGCGACTTTGTCCGACCACATGTAGCCAACCTGCAGCACCCCGCCGAAGTCAACAGTATTGAGCTCGAGGTAGCTGAGTTCGCTGTATCCGTTGCCGTAAAAGTCCTCTTCTGCCGCGACGAGTACGCCGGGCTGAATGCCCACACCCCACCACCATTCGGGAGCTGGGTTCCACGTGCGAATCAACGGCAAGTCGATGTAGGTGAAGCGGTACCGCCACGAGTTGAAGTCGCCATTCTTGGTGTCGGGAACCCGGCGGCTGCCCTTCTGGGTGTACAAAATGCCCCATTGGACGCCTTGCCGCGCCGAACGCCGAATGTCAACCGTCGCGCCGGTGCAGAGGCCAAATTTGTTGAAGCCTGAGATTTGATCACCGTGCACTTGCGTGGCCGAAAATCCACCATGCAGTCGAGCCGAAAACCGCAATGGATCCTCCTGCGCCTGCGTCATGGAGAGCGATGCGCAGACAAATACGAGCATGCACGATGCGACCAACCGCATCAGTCCATGTGGATTTCAGCGACGTTCAGCACGTAGCCGTTTGCATCGGACACCACTGCCAAGACCGTGGCGTTTTCAATCACCCACGCCTCATTCCAAGCAAAGGTTGCTGATTGAGTGGCGACATCCCCGGCCGCAACACCCCCGGCTGAATCTCCAAATCCGATGCCCAAGGCACCGTGCACAGATCCGCGAAGCACGTGGTTGAATTCATAATCGGCGACCACTTCAGGAACGGCGGAATAATCCAATTGGTAATCGAAGATGTGTGACTCCAAAATGAGCCAGGCCACTTGGACAGGGCCGGTGACATCGTCATAAAACGTCCCGTGCAGGTGCAGGTTCAAATGTCCGTTTGCAGGGACCCATTCGTAATCGTATTGGAGCCCGAGGACGGGATCGAGGTTCATCTCTTCCACCGCTTTTTCCTCCCACTGTGCCGGGGCCCAGAACGATCCGACGCCGTTGATGCGGTTGATGCGGCCGACGGGATTGGCTTGGAAATCCAATTGGTCCCAAAACACGTCGCCTTCTTCCGTGGTCCAGTCTGTATCGAAATAGCCGTCATCCGTATTGGCGAGGTTACCGGCGTGGATGGCCATCGCACTGATTTGTCCTTCGTAATTCGCCACTAGGTCTTCGGCGATGATGGCCGCAGCCGGGCAGTTGCCGCACTGGTGGGCGGTGAAGTCCTCCACAAGCACCCGCTTGACCGCATCACCCTGAGGGAGCGATTCAAACGTCGGAGCCGGTCCGTAGACGGCCTCGAGGTAATTTGTTGTCACCGGGATGATGGGGTCGTCCAATTGGTCACACCCCGCGAGGATCACGGCCGCAGCGCCGATGAGTCTGAAGAAGTATGCATACCGAGCCATTAGGAACGTACGATGGATTGGGTGACGCGATGCTCACCGTCGATGACCGTAAGGATGTACAACCCGCTGTTGAGTTCATTGAGGTCGAGTATCCACGTGGCTCCTGTCGCCGGACGCTCTTGGTCGAAGACGAGTTTGCCTTGCGCATCGCGGATCTCGATGCGTTGATTATTCAGAGTGCTCAAGCCTTGTAGGGTGAGCATGCCGCTGGACGGATTCGGATAAACAGCGATGGGCGTAGCTGCCTGTCCCCCGACATGCATGTTGACCTCGTTGACCAGGAATCCTTTGTTTAGCGCCGTCCAGTTGCCGTTGTTGTTCACCGTGAAGATGGTATTGATGTTGACGCCGTCTTCGTTGAATGTACTGATTTCACATTCGATGTTGCCACCGTTTCCGAGCTGGTCGTAGACCGTGAAATTGTAGCAACCGGTTGCGCCTAGGTTGACCCACCATTCGTATTCGGTCTGGTTTTCGGTCATGTCGCCGAAGGCGGTGCTCGCTACCACATCACCTGCGCCATCGGTGATGTCCCAGCGGTTGTCGCCGGGCATGTTATCGGTGGTGAAGCGCACGCGAACGAGGGACGTCGCGATTTCACTCGTGAGGTTCATTGTTTCGGAAACGCTGTTGTTCCCGTCGTAATCATCCCCTGAAGTGACATCGATGAAAAACATCGACGTCGAAGGGAAGATGACGTCGCCCAATTCGACCACTTCCATCTCGTACGTGTCGAGGTTCCCCGTCCAATCGTACGTGAGGAGTTCGGTACCGAACAATGTGCTCGCTGTCAGGGTGAAGGCTGTCAAAGGCTCCGTACCCTGGTTCATCACTTTGACCGAAAGCGGTGTCGGGGTTTCGGGGCACGTGCGGTTGGGACCGAGGTATTCTAGGAGGCTCACGTCATTGGGCATGGTCGCTGGTGCGCACGAGCCTGACTGGAAATAGTTGATGTGGCCTTCAGCCGCAGCCTGGCCGGTCTGTTGGATGATGCGGTTGGGGCACACCGTGAAAATGGTGGGGTAATACGCGCACTGGTACAAATCGAAAATATTGCCTCCGTTGTCCGCGATGGGGTACTGCACTCCTGCCGTCCAATCCCCCCAAGTGTTGGTTCCGGTGCCGTGGAGGTCATCGTCCGTGGTATTGTCGTCCGATTCGATGAACAGGATGCGTACGTCGTTCGCGCCTTCCGGCCCGTGGGTCTGGTAAATTTCTTCAAACACGCCGCTCGTATGGTAGTCCCAGCACGGACCGCACCACGTCGCTGAAAAGTCGATGATCACGGCATAACCGGAATCGAGGTAGCTGTATAGGTTGTGTTCCTCCCCTTCGATATCGGTGATGGTGAAATCAGGTGCAACGCTCCCGTTGGGGAGTTGACTAAACCCAATGGTGGTTGCGCAAAGGGCGACGGTGGCGAGCAGGTGTCTCATGGTGTAGGTAAATGGTTGAGAATGTGAATATGCACCTTTTTAAACGAAAAATCCGCACCCCCGAGAAGGAGGCGCGGATTTCGCAATTTCAGTTGGTATGAAGCGCTTACTTCAAGGTCACACGCATGGTTGTGGTCTGGCCACCTGCGTTCAGTGTCACCAAGTAAATGCCTGCCGTTATGCCGTTGAAGTTCAACACTTGGTTGTGCTCACCGGCTGGCAATGTGCCCAAGTTGTCGTTGATGACCTGCTCACCTACAAGGTTGTAAACAACCAATGAAGCTTCAGCAGCTTCAGCTGTGGTGAATTGCAAGTTTGTCTGATCAACGAATGGGTTCGGGAATACACGGGTAACGTCGCTGAGGGTCTGCTCCTCAACACCAACGTTCACAGAAGAAACACTCATGCCAGCGGTTTCCTCTTCGTACCAATATGATCCGTCGTAGTCGAAAATGGTGCTGATATAAACGATGTCATCGTTGTACGACTTTACCGTGCAATATCCATCAATTGAACCCCATGCAGCACCGTTGATGCCGTCGCCGTATGAGTCAGAAATGTTAAAAGCGTAACAACCGGTAGCAGGAACGCTGACCCACCATTCAAAGACGTCGCCTTCTGCTCCGCCGATGGAACCTGTAGTGACTTGTTCAACCACATTGCCCATGTCATCGGTGATTGACCATCCGATTTCCTGTGGCCAGTTGTCCACCATTATTTCAACGTGGATCAATGACGTGGCGTCAGCCGCCAAAATCACCGCACCGTTTGAACCGTTGTTATCGCTGTTGTCGTCAGCCGAAGTGATGGTGATATCGAAGTTAGTGTCCGCTTCGAACGTTGCTGAACCAAGGTCCACGTTCGCGATGCCGTAGGTTTCCAAGTCACCGCTCCAATCGTAAGAGAGAATGCTCGAACCGCCAGCTGAAACTTCGATGGTTGCGGCGGCCAAATTGTCGAGACCGAGGTTCATCATGTCTACTGACAAGTTCACTGGCTCTCCAGGGCAAGCAGTAGTGCCACCAGTGTAATTCAACAACGCTGCGTCGTTAGGCAGAGATGCTGCAGCACAGTCGTTGGCAGAGAAGATGGCTGCGTGATCAGCAACACTGGCTTGGCCAGACTCTGACAAGACGCGGCTTGGGCAAACTGTGTAAATGGTGGGGTAGTAGGTATTAGAGTATGCATCGAAAATGTCCGCGGCATTATCGATGATGCTGTAGGTGGTTCCGGTCACCCAGTCTCCTTGTGTGGCAGTTCCTGTGCCGTTTAAGTCGTCCAACGTTGTGGTATCATCCGATTCCAACTTGATGATGCGAATATCATTCGAACCGCTGGGGCCGTATGTAGCATTCAAGTCAGAGAAAACTCCTTGGGTGTGGTAGCTCCAGCAAGGGCCGCACCACGTGGCTGAGAAGTCCAAAATCACTTGGTATCCTGAGTCCAAGTAGCTGTAGAGGTTGTGCTCCACGCCATTTATATCGGTGGCGGTGAAGTCAGGCGCAATGCTGCCATCAGGCAACTGTGCGAACGATGCTGTTCCGACCATCAGAGCAGCGATTAAAGCGTAAATGTGCTTCATGTTGTTAACGATTTGGTAGAGTTAATTTCTTACTGTGTGTTCAAAAATAGGCGATTCCAGAGGAATTCGTCAGAAACTCGACGAGAAATTT
>CALGDB010000264.1 GCA_937884175.1 uncultured Flavobacteriales bacterium | reverse complement strand
GATGCCTCCTCTTCACTGCGAGAAGCGACGACTTCGGCGAACGCTTCGTAAAATCCATTGATACGGTTTTCTGTGTATCAGCTTGCTGATCACATCCCCCTGTGCTGCGTAGGGATTTGCGGCGCACTGAATAATTGTCGATGCCGCCATCCATCACATACCTCCTCCCCTGAATGCATTTTTCAAGGCGCACGGTGCATGGATTTAGGCCGGAGCGACCGACCTTGATGTGCAGGCACCCGCAGCAAGAACCGGATGGAAAAAGGTGGTAGATTGGTTGTTCAAATGAAGGCACTCCTCCTCAATCCTTACCACATCGGTTCTCATGCTCATTGGGCCAAGGGAATGCAAAAGCACCTCTCCCAGATTCCAGGGACGGCTGTGGAACTGTGGACCATGCCCGGCAGGCATTGGAAATGGCGGATGCACGGAGGAGGTGGTGAATTTGCGCGGCAGGCAGCGGCGGCGTCATCCTCACCCGATTTGATCCTCACGACAGACATGCTGGATGTAGCGAGCCTGAAAGGATTGCTGCCCACGGCGTGGAGAAACGTTCCCATCGTCCAGTATTTTCACGAAAATCAACTGACCTTCCCCTGGAATGAAGGGGACGCTGAAAAGGTTCGTGGCCTTCACCACACCTATCAATTCATCAACATCCAGTCCGCTGTAGCGGCCGATTGGGTTTGGTTCAATTCATCCTATCACCGCGACGTCTTCATCGAGGCCGCAGAGCAGTTCATCAAACGCATGCCGGATTGCAAAGCGGGGTATTCGATGAACACTTTGGCGGAAAAATCAAGCGTACTCCCCGTCGGAATTGATGCGCCGGCCGCGGTTGACGTTGAACGCCCTGTTGGTACACCTCCGACCATCCTGTGGAACCACCGATGGTCCAACGACAAAGGACCCGACAAATTCACAGAACACCTCAATGACCTCGAAGCCGAAGGACACGATTTCAGGCTCATCCTGTGCGGCCAAAAATTTGCTGAAGTGCCTCCGGAACTCCAATCTATTCGCCAGCGCTACCGCGACCGAATCCTACACGATGGATATGCAGATTCGCATGAAATGTATACGGACTTGCTTCAATCAAGCGATTTCGTTCTCCACGAACCAGTGCAAGAATATTTCGGGGTGAGCGTGGCAGAAGCCATGTCCCATGGTGTCATACCCATCCTTAAATCGGCTCAAGCCTACCCCAGCTGGGTGCCGAATGCCTTTCTATTTAAGCAAGCAGAAGAACGAACAGCGCATTGGGTAAACTGGCAAAAGGACGTTCTGCACGGCCGAACACTCGCGCACGCAACCGCAACGAAATTTTACTGGCCCCACGTGGCACACACCGCCCACGAAGAAATCCACTCGCTATTCAACCTCGGTTGATGCTTTTCGGAGGGCGTTCAACAGATCTTCGGGCAACCTACAGGGACGGTGGCGAACAGAATCAATGCATGCCAGTTCAATGGTCGCCGCAGCAACAAGCGCATCCACTGCGCGAATTTCGCTTGCAAACGTCAATCGGATTTCACTGTTGACTTGAACCCGGGTCTCAAACGATATCACTTCATCGTACTCGACACCTCGGTAATACTTTACTTCTAAGGTGCTCACAGGCAACAAGTAACCCGATCGCTCCAACCGACTGTAT
>CALGDB010000263.1 GCA_937884175.1 uncultured Flavobacteriales bacterium | reverse complement strand
GTAAGGCATTGCCTCAAGCGCGGAGCAATCAGCAGCATTCAGACCAAGGACTCGTTATTCGCGTTGTTGCGGGTGCCGTCCGCTATGCCGCGGCCGCTGGGATGCGTTCGGACGTTTTCGAGTGGACAAAGACGAACGTTCTGTTTCCAATGACTCCAACGACCATGCGACAGGAACCGGATGTTCCTTCGTTACATACATTCGATGGGACTTGTACCAGAATCCAGCACGCCCCCCCCACTGCCAATAATGAAATCAGGACAAGACCCAGCAGGGCTCGTTTTTTAGCTTTTTCCATCTCCTCTCATCTCTCACTCAGTGTCGGCCTGCAACCGACGTGGTGCCACTTAATCGTATCGCTTGATCTCGCCTGAATTAACGCGCTTCAAATAATCCGTAACATCCTGCTTCACCTCTCCCATCAGGAAATACAAGCCCAAAACATTCGGGAAGCACATGGCGAAAATCATCGCATCACCAAAGTCGAATACGCTCTGCGCAGAAATAGCAGAACCGAGGATCACGAAGAGGCAGAATACGCCTTTGTACGACAGGTCCGCCACCTTGGACTCTCCAAACAAGAACGTCCAAGACTTCAATCCATAGTAGCTCCAGCTGATCATGGTCGATAAGGCGAAGAGGATCACGGCAACAGAGAGGACTACAGGGAACCACGACATCGTCTGAGCAAAGGCACTGCTCGTCAACTCAATCGCTTGCAAGTCTTTCGCTTGCGCCAATCCCAAGGCCGCTTCTTGCCCAATCGATCCGTAACCCGAAATCACGATCACCAATGCGGTCATGGTGCAAATAACCACCGTATCGATGAACGGTTCCAACAATGCAACGACACCTTCACTGACTGGCTCGTTGGTTTTAGCCGCAGAGTGCGCGATGGAGGCAGAACCGATGCCCGCCTCATTGGAAAACGCCGCACGCTGGAATCCAACGATGAGCACCCCAATCAATCCACCATACGCTGCATCCGCGGAGAAGGCACTCGAAATGATGAGACCAAATGCACTTGGAATATCGGCGATGTTTCCACCCAGTACGACCAGCGCCCCGAGGACGTATATGCCGACCATGAACGGGACGACCTTGTCCGTAACACGGGCGATGCTTTTGATGCCGCCAATGATTATGAGTCCAACCAAGACGGCCATTACGGCACCGAACATCCAGCTCTGTCCCGCCAAGAACGATTGCTCTCCACCGGTAACCTCAATAAGCTGCTTCGTGGCCTGGTTAATCTGCACCATGTTGCCACCACCAAAACTCCCTCCAATGCAAGCAATGGCGAATAGCACTGCCAAAATTTTACCGAGCTGCGCTTTGCCTTGTTTCGCCAAGCCGTCCCTCAGGTAGTACATGGGACCACCAGAAACCGATCCATCCTCGTTTTCCTGACGGTACTTCGTCCCTAGCGTGCACTCCACGAACTTCGAACTCATTCCGAGCAGTCCAGCCACGATCATCCAGAAGGTCGCCCCCGGTCCACCCAATGAAACGGCGAATGCCACGCCCGCAATGTTACCGACGCCCACGGTCCCGCTCAGCGCCGCGGTCAACGCCTGGAAATGGCTCACTTCACCCGCATCGTTGGGGTCGTCATATTTCCCTCGAACCACGTCCAACGCATGTCTAAATCCACGGATGTTGATGAAGTTGAAGTAGAAGGTGAAAAAGATGGCTCCCGCAAGCAGCCAGATCAACACGAAGGGTACCGTCACACCAGCGAACGATACTTGAAAGAAAATGACTTTCATGATCGCGTTGGTCAAGGGCTCCATAACCGCATTGATCTTCTCATCAACCGTTGACGCGTGGGCATAAACCGGCTGAACAAGGGCGCTCACAAGCGCAACAAGGGGGGTGGATTTTCGCATGAATCGAAGGGTTATCAGACGTAAGACCTCGAATATACGAAGCAACTCAAACCCTGAACTTCAGAGCGACGGACTTTGTATTCCGATGAAGTCGTTTAACCGCCGTATTTGGTCCGCCGTTCCCAATACGAAAAGCTTCATGGAAGATTGAAGGACCGTGTCCAAAGGTGGGTTGATGACTAGCTCTCCCGACGCCTTGCGCAAGCCGATGACGTTGACGCCGATACGATTCCGGGCATCAATTTCTGCGAGGGTCATGGACTGCAACCGGCCCGGCAATTGTTGCACTTCAATTTCCTCCAAATTCACGGCATCTGCACCTTGGATACGAATGTGATCCAGGAATTCCACGACATCGGGAATGGCGACAAGTGAGGCCATGTGCGCACCACCCACCTGGTCAGGCATGATGACGTTCTGGGCACCTGCCACCTTCAGCTTACTCACGGCATTGGCATTGGACGCCCGACTGATGGTCAGCAGGTCGGGACGGCGTTCTTTCGCAGCGAGGACCACGTAGAGGTTTTGTGCGTCGTCTGGCAACGTGGTGATCAATGCGCGCGCGCGATCGAGGCCCGCATTGACCAAATTTTCATCCTCCGTCGCGTCACCCGAAAGCACCCGGACCCCTGCATCTCGCAGCTTCTTGACTAGTTCTTCATTGGATTCAATGATCACCACCTCGTGCGCGTGATCCTGCAGTTCCTGAACTGCCTTCTCACCTACACGACCGTGGCCGCAAATAATAACGTGGTTGTTCATCTCATTCATGATCCTCTGAATTCGCTTAGCCCGAAGGCGCTCCCGGTAGTCTCCCTCGATAAAAAACTGGGTAACTGCCGTTGCCGCGAAGGTAAATGTGCCAATGGAACTGACAATGAGGATGGCGGTGAACAACATACCTCCATCCGAAAGGCTGCGCACTTCGCCGAACCCAACCGTCGAAACCGTGATCACGGTCATGTAGATGGCTTCGAGCAAGGAGTAGCCTTCAATCCACATGAAGCCAAAGCTTCCGAGGCACACCACACTTCCCAATAGAAGTGCTGCGATTCTCAGGCGTTTGGCGGATGGATTCATGCGCTTGCTGTTCGGGTAAAATAAGGTGCAGTAGCTTCTTGCAACTTCTGCGCTTCTAAAGCCGCTGCCGCCGCATATTCCTCCCCGGCGCTGGCATAAAGAATGCTACGAGAGGCATTGATCAGGAGCCCACCGGCTCCCTCAATCCACCCTGCCTCCATAACGTCCTCGATGCGAGCGCCTTGGACGCCGACGCCAGGCACCAAAAAGAAGTGGTCCGGCGCCAAACTACGAATGGCGCGCAACTGTTCAGGACGGGTGGCGCCAACAACGAACATCAGTTCATCTGGTGAGCCCCAGGTTTGGCATCGCTCCACCACCCGTTCATACAAGGGCGGCGTTCCATGAAATTCAAAGTCATCGGCTCCTGCATTGGACGTCAAGGCCAGCACGATGGTCCACCGATCTGCATAGCCGTCCATGAAAGGGGCCACACTGTCCTCGCCCATGTATGGTGCGACGGTGATGGCGTGAGCACCCAGCCCTTCGAACATGGCCTTGGCGTAGCGCTTGGCGGTATTGCCTATGTCCCCGCGCTTGGCATCGGCAATTACCAAAACATCCTCGGGCATGGCGGCTACGATGCGCTCAAGCGCTGCCCATCCGGCTGCGCCGTATTGTTCGAAAAAAGCGAGGTTCGGTTTGAAGGCCGCCGCGTGCCGCTGAGTTGCTTGAACGATGCCGTGGCAAAACGCCTCCATCGCCTCCACACCAATACCCAGGTGCGCGGGAATTCGATCGGGATCCGGGTCCAACCCCACGCATAAGCACGAGGCTTTGCGCTTCATCATCTCGTACAAACTCTGGCGATTGGTCATGAGTCAAAATTAGGTTTGCGCGGCCAATAATTCGGCCTGCTCCGCAAGCCGCAATGCATTGATGACGGCTTGGAGGTCTCCACCTATAATGGCGGTCAAAGCGTGCGATGTGAATTGGATGCGGTGATCGGTGACCCGCCCCTGTGGGTAGTTGTAGGTGCGGATTTTGGCCGAGCGGTCACCGGTTGATACCAGCGACTTGCGCTGCTCTGCTTGCTCGGAGATTTGCTTTTCGCGTTCCCGTTCGAAGAGGCGCGTGCGCAAGACCTCAAGGGCGTGCTCGTAATTCTGGTGCTGCGAACGGCCGTCTTGGCATTCCACTACGATGCCCGTAGGTTCGTGGGTGAGGCGCACTGCAGATTCCGTTTTGTTGACGTGCTGGCCACCTGCCCCGCTTGCGCGGTATGTGTCGCGCCGAACATCGGTCAAGTCCAGCTGCACGTCCACGTCTTCAGCTAACGGCAGGACCGCCACGGTCGCCGCACTGGTATGCACGCGTCCTTGGGACTCCGTTTCGGGCACCCGTTGCACCCGGTGCACGCCGCTCTCGTATTTCAGCCAGCCGTATACGCCCTCACCCTCAACTCTTACAGTGATCTCCTTGAAACCACCCGCAGTTCCTTCATTCGCATTGACCAACTCCCAACTCCAGCCTTTACCCTCGCAATGCCGTTGGTACATGCGGTAGAGGTCACCCGCAAAAATGGCGGCTTCATCCCCGCCGGTTCCTGCACGGAATTCCATCATCACGGGGCGGTCGTCCACCTCATCTTTGGGCAACAATAAGATGCGAGCTTCCTCTAGTCCTGCTTCAAGCTTAGACTTGATTTCAGGCAATTCGACTTCGGCCAACTCTTTGAAATCAGCGTCGTTTCCTGCCGCCCATTCTTCGGCTTGATCGCGGTCGGCGCGCCAAGCGGAGAGCTGATTAAAGTGATCGACAATTGGCCCAAGGCGTTTGTACTCTCGCATCAAGTTCTGGTACTTACGTTGGTCCGCGATTACCTCCGGGTCTCCGACTTGTTTTTCGACTTCTTGAAAACGGTCGGAGATGGAGGCCAACTTTTGCATCAAGGTGTCCTCTGCTTTCATCTCGCCAGCTAATGGTTGTATTCAAATGTGCCATGCTCGCCTGTCACGGTGACGCGGCGACCTGTATGCGGCTCGCAATGGCCAATGATCTGCGCATCCACCCCCATCGCCTTCGATTCGGTGATGATGGATTCAGCCGCTTCTTGGTCGGTGTAAATCTCCATGCGGTGCCCCATGTTGAACACCTGGTACATCTCCTTCCAATCCGTCCCTGAACTCGATTGGATAATCTTGAACAGGGGTGGCGTCTCGAACAATTGGTCCTTGATCACATGGACATCTTTGACAAAATGTAAAACCTTGGTTTGGGCGCCTCCGGAGCAATGTACCATCCCGCTGATGCGGTGGCGCCATTCAGGCAAAATACGGGCGATCAACGGGGCATAGGTCCTGGTTGGCGAGAGCACCAATTTTCCCGCATCCAGTGGCACGCCGCCAACTGCATCCTGCAGCCCACGAGTTCCTGTGTACACCAACTGTTGGTCGGTTCCGGGATCAAAACTCTCGGGGTACTGAGCCATCAAGGATTTGTTGAACACGTCGTGGCGGGCGCTGGTGAGTCCATTGGATCCCATGCCTCCATTGTATTCTCGTTCCCAGTTGGCTTGACCGTAGCTCGCCAATCCCACGACAACTTGACCTGGTGCAATTCCCGAGTTGTCAATCACCTCCGATCGCTTCATACGTGCGACGACCGTTGAGTCGACAATGACCGTCCGCACCAAGTCACCGACATCAGCCGTTTCGCCACCAGTGCTGCGGATGTCAACTCCGTGCCCACGCAGCTCCTCGAGCAATTCCTCGGTGCCTTGAATAATGGCCTTGATGACCTCGCCTGTAATCAAATGCTTGTTCCGGCCAATGGTACTCGAAAGCAAAATCGGACCGGTCGCCCCCACGCACAACAGGTCATCCAAATTCATGACCAACGCATCCTGCGCAATGCCCTTCCAGACGGACAGATCGCCCGTTTCTTTCCAGTACATGTAAGCCAAAGAAGACTTGGTACCTGCCCCATCGGCGTGCATGACGACACAATGTTCGCCGCTGCCGGTCAAATAGTCCGGAACAATTTTACAGAAAGCCTTGGGGAACAGGCCCTTATCCACCCCCTCTATCGCAGCATGTACCTCCTCCTTGCCAGCGGAGACACCTCTGCTTGCGTATCTTGATTCCTCCACGAAAAATGATGCTTAGTTGCCAGGCTCGTAATCAAAACGTAAGATGCGGAACACCGTGCGGCGGTTGGCCTGGTGAGCACGTTCTTTTTCATCTTCGGTGCGCATCTTGGCGATGTCCGCATCAGAGATGAGCAAACGCTCCTTGCCGTGTCCCACTGCAACCAGACGATCGCGTGCGACTCCGCGACTAATCAGATAGTCCACACACGTCTGAGCACGCTTCTGCGAGAGTTCTTTATTGTAGCTCGCGTTTCCACGGCTGTCCGTATGGGACTCAAGCTGCACCACGAATGTTTCGTTGCGCTCCATGATGCTGAACAGGTAATTCAACGAGTCGGCGCTGTTGACTTCATCGTTGATAAGCAATTCAGATTCATTGAAAGGATAGAACACCAATGGCATGTCGTACTCCACGTCCAATACCACCTCCTTCATCGGGAATTCGCGGGTCATGGTGGTGCTGTTGCTCAACCCTACCGTTGAGAAACGATCGCCGGTTACGATGTAGCCTTCGTATTTGACTTCAACGTCGTACGTGGTGTTGTTCTTGATTTCCTTATCGCAAAGCGCGAACGTACCGTCGGCGTCAGCGGTCACCGTGAAGGAATCACCGTTGGAACCATTGATGGTCACGGTCGCACCAAGCGGGTTGCCGGTGTACGAATCAAACACGTCGCCTTGGTAGCAGAATTCCATTTCGGGAAGACGGAACGAATACAGGTCGTCCTTTCCTTTTCCGCCGGGACGGCTGGAAGTGAAAATCCCTGCATCTTCATCGTCTTTAAAAATCATGCTGAAGTCATCCCCAGAACTGTTGATTGGGTAAGGCATCGGTTCGGCTTTTTCGAACTGCATCGTACCCTCAGCAGGGAGCGCGCGAACGATGTCCAAACCGCCCATTTTGCCGAGCGTTGAAGAGGCGTAGTACAGAGCTCCGTCGTAACGCATCGCGGGGAACATCTCGTCACCTACTGAATTCACATTGGGGCCCATATTGACGGGCTCACCGAATGTGTCTTCCTTCTCGTCGTAGGTGACGTACCAAATGTCCTTGCCGCCGAACCCCCCCTCCATGTCCGAAACGAACATCAAAAAGTCGTTGTCCACGGTGAAGCACGGATGGCCCACTTGCGAGCTGTCGTCATCGTCGCGGTTGATCAATTCAACCACCTCAGAGGGACCGTACTTGTTGCCCATGGAGCTCGAACGGTAGACGTCACACGCGTACGAATTGTCATCGTCGGAAATGCATCGCGTGAAGTAGATGGAACGGTACTTCTTGTCAAACGTCACCGTACCCTCGTTGTACTCGGTGTTGATGGTGGAGTTAAGCGGCTCTGGTGTGCTCCAGTTGTCCTTTTTGTCTTGTTCGGCGGTAAACAAATCCATGTACCGCTGTCCCGTGATGGGATCCTCGCCAGAACCGGTGGACGATTCGCGTGATGAAGCGAAGACTATGGCGTCCGCCTTTTTGGAGGCAAATCCGGCACCATAATCGTAGCTGGTTGAATTCAATCGCAGCAAGTTGTCCACGATGTAGCGGCTGGATGGCTCCATCAACTCGAGGGCGTCATTATCCGCTTGCTCAATCATGGCATCCGCCACAGATGGATCGCCTCCGTTTTCTTTGTAAGTGATGTACCACTCAATGGCTTCGTCAAACTCCTGCTGCATGGACATCGCTTGTCCGTAGTTCAAATAAACCTCTGGATTATCCGATCCATAGCGCAGACCGATAGCCTTATCGTACCACTCCTCAGCACCCGTTGGCTCCATCAATCTCAAGAAGCTCTCTCCCGCCATGAAGGCAATGCGGCCCTTCTCGTCAATGTCCTTGACCTTGGGGTAGACCTTAATGTATTCTTGAAGGGATGTGCTATAGGCACCTCGATTGTAGGCTTGGTCCGCCTCTTCAGCCAAATCGCTTTGGGCTGAAACGAAACCGGAGGTGAAGAACATGAGCAAACCGAGAAGGCCGGTCTGCTTCCAACTTGCTTGCAGGTAGTTGTGCATTTCCAAACGCTTTAATTCAATCCCCGAATGTAAGGCAAAGTGATCATTCGAGGACTCGCATCGCTGAAAAAGGTCAAACAGAAAACAGCCGAGATTGCTCCCAGCCGTTTCCTATTGAAAGTGCATACCGCGTCTTAGCGTGTAAACAGCAATTCAGAGAATTTCGGCAAAGGCCATTCCGCATCGTCGACCAAGGACTCGAGTTGGGCGCAGATCTCAGCCGCAGCATCCATGCTCGGCACCACCTTATCAGCAAAGGCTTTAGCACTGGCCAAGACGTCTTTCACCGACTCGGCATTGTCGTGGACCGCCTCCATATTGGTTGTTGCCGCGTACAGATCTTGGATGAGTTGACCAGCCTCTTTAACCATTTCAATTTGTGCTCCTGAGAACTTGGCGGCCTGCTTGCCAAGTACCGAGTTCAGCTGCTCCACATTAGCGAGCAAGCCATTTTGGTAGCGAATGGCCGCAGGAAGCACCGAGTTCTTGCACATGCCTAGGAGCACGCGGCACTCGATTTGCCGCTTCATAATGTAATTCTCAAGCTCCACTTCAACACGGGCAGCAAGTTCCTCTTTACGCAAAACACCGAGGTCTTCGAAGAGCGAAACCACTTCTTTTCGGCTGAATACCGCGAGGGCTTCAGGCGTGGTGCGGAGGTTCGACAATCCGCGCTTTTTTGCTTCTTTCACCCACTCATCGGAATAGCCGTTACCTTCAAATCGGATGGCCTTGCTCTCTGATATGAGCTTCTGCAATTCCTTCAAAATGGCGTCGTCCTTCTTGTCGCCGCCGGTGATGCGTGCGTCCACTGCGGCCTTGAAGTCATTCAATTGCTCTGCAACAATTGTGTTCAGCACGGTCATCGGTACGGCGCAGTTGGCTGTGCTGCCGACTGCACGCAATTCAAATTTGTTCCCAGTGAAAGCAAATGGAGAGGTACGGTTGCGATCGGTGTTGTCGAGCAACACTTCAGGGATGCGACCGATTTCCAGTTTCAACGCAGTCTTGTCTTCTGGCGTCAGTTTACCCGCCTTGATGCTGGTCTCAAGCTCATCGAGGAGGGATGAAAGCTGCGAACCGATGAAAGCGCTGATGATGGCCGGAGGTGCTTCGTTCGCACCCAAGCGGTGGTCGTTGCCCACTGATGC
>CALGDB010000262.1 GCA_937884175.1 uncultured Flavobacteriales bacterium | reverse complement strand
GAAACCAAACTCCCCTGAACGCATCAGCTTCTCGTCTGTAGAGCTGCCGCTGTCACGTCCCGACTTCTTGGACATCCAATTGCGCTCCTTCCAGGAGTTCTTCCAATTGGAGACCAACCCGGAGAATCGTGAATCTGAAGGCCTGTTTAAGGTATTCAGCGAAAATTTCCCCATTACCGATACACGAAACCAATTCGTGTTGGAGTTTTTGGACTATTTCATCGACCCCCCTCGCTACTCCATTAACGAGTGCATCGAACGCGGGTTGACTTACAGTGTGCCCCTCAAGGCCAAACTGAAATTGTATTGCACTGATCCTGAACACGAGGACTTCGAGACCATTGTGCAGGACGTGTACCTCGGGACCATTCCCTATATGACCCCACAAGGATCGTTCGTTGTGAACGGTGCCGAGCGCGTAATTGTGAACCAATTGCACCGTTCACCAGGTGTTTTCTTCGGTCAGAGCCGCCACGCGAACGGCACCAAGTTGTACAGCGCGCGAATCATTCCGTTCAAGGGTTCTTGGATTGAATTTGCTACGGATATCAACAGTGTAATGTACGCGTACATCGACCGTAAGAAAAAGTTGCCTGTGACGACGTTGTTGCGTGCTATCGGCTTCGAAACTGACCGCGATATACTCGACATTTTTAACCTCGCAGACGAAGTAAAGGTCACCAAGGCAGGCTTGAAGCGCGCCACTGGTCGTCGCTTGGCTGCACGTGTATTGAAGACGTGGGTGGAGGACTTTGTGGACGAAGATACAGGTGAAGTGGTGAGCATCGAGCGGAATGAGGTGGTGCTCGATCGTGAGACCATCTTGGAAAAGGAGCACATCGAATTGATCACTGATTCCGGTGCCAAGACCATCATCTTGCACAAGGAGGATATCAACCAAGCCGATTACGCCATTATCTACAATACGCTTCAGAAGGACAGTTCCAACTCGGAGAAAGAAGCTGTGGAGTACATATACCGCCAGCTTCGAAATGCTGAGCCACCAGATTTAGACACGGCACGTGGTGTGATTGATAAGTTGTTCTTCTCGGAGCAGCGCTACGATTTGGGAGAGGTTGGCCGATTCCGCATCAACCGCAAACTGGATATTAAGGAAGACGTTCAAAACCGAACCTTGACCAAAGATGACATCCTGCTCATCATCAAGTACCTCTTAGATTTGGTGAACTCGAACGCGGACGTCGATGACATTGACCACTTGTCTAACCGCCGCATCCGAACGGTAGGGGAGCAGTTGTACAGCCAATTCGGTGTGGGATTGGCGCGTATGGCGCGTACCATCCGCGAGCGCATGAACGTGCGTGACAACGAGGTCTTCACACCAACCGATTTGATCAATGCCAAGACATTGAGTTCGGTCATTAACAGCTTCTTTGGCACGAACCAGCTCTCGCAGTTCATGGACCAGACGAACCCGCTGTCGGAAGTGACGCACAAGCGCCGCATTTCTGCACTCGGTCCAGGTGGTCTGTCTCGTGAGCGCGCAGGCTTTGAGGTACGCGACGTTCACTACACCCACTACGGCCGACTCTGCACCATTGAGACGCCGGAAGGGCCAAATATTGGTTTGATCAGCTCATTGTGCGTGTTTGCGAAGGTCAACCGCCTAGGTTTCATCGAGACGCCGTACCGAAAGGTCGAAAACGGTAAAGTATCAACCAGCCCCGACGACATCATTTACTTGTCGGCCGAGGACGAGGATTCAAACTTGATCGCCCAAGCGAATGCGCCCGTCACGAAAGACGGCAAATTCGAAAACAACATCGTGAAGGCCCGTTTAGAAGGGGACTTCCCTCAGGTAGCTCCAGACCAATTGCATTACATGGACGTTGCACCGAACCAAATCGCTTCGATTGCAGCCTCGTTGATTCCATTTTTGGAGCACGATGACGCCAACCGTGCATTGATGGGATCGAACATGATGCGTCAGGCTGTGCCCTTGATGCGCCCTGCTGCGCCAATCGTCGGTACTGGTTTGGAGCGCGCCGTTGCAGAAGATTCCCGCATTTTGTTGCGCGCTGAAGCGGACGGTGTGGTGGAGTTTGTGGATGCCAACGAGATTCACATCAAGTATACCCGCGACGAAATGGACGAACTCGTGTCGTTCGAGGATGCGGTGAACGTATTGGAAATCCCAAAATTCAAGCGAACAAACCAAGGTACCTGCATGAACCTGAAGCCCATGGTCGAGAAAGGTCAAGCGGTGAAGGAAGGCCAAATCCTCGTCGAGGGGTACTCGACTGACAAAGGCGAATTGGCCTTGGGTCAAAACATGCGAGTGGCCTTCATGCCATGGAAGGGCTATAACTTCGAGGATGCGATTGTGATCAACGAACGCGTCGTTCGCGAAGACGTATTTACATCGCTGCACATCGATGAGTATGTGCTCGAAGTACGGGACACCAAGCGTGGTGTTGAGGAGTTGACCGCAGATATCCCGAACGTTAGTGAGGAGGCCACGGCCGACTTGGATGAGCACGGTTTGATCCGCATCGGCGCGGAGGTGAAAGAAGGAGATATCCTCATCGGTAAAATCACGCCGAAGGGAGAATCTGACCCAAGCCCAGAAGAGAAACTCTTGCGTGCTATCTTCGGTGATAAAGCCGGTGATGTCAAGGATGCTTCATTGAAAATGCCACCTTCTGGACAGGGAGTCGTGATCGACAAGAAGTTGTTCTCGCGCGCCATCAAGGACCGCAAGTCCAAAGCAGCAGATAAAGCCGTTTTGGAGACCATCGATAAGGAATTCGACGTCGAAGCAGCAGCACTCAAGAAGGTGCTCGTTGAGAAGTTGATGAAGTTAGTGGGCGGCAAGGTGTGCCAAGGAGTCAACAACTACTACAAGGAAGAACAGGTCAAGAAGGGCGTGAAATTCACGCAGAAAATCTTGAACAGCCTCGACTACCTGACCATCAACAGCGATGGTTGGGTGCGTGATGCGGACAACAGTGCGTTGGTTCGCCGCGTGGTGCACAACTACCACTTGAAGTACAACGATGTACTCGGTGCCTACAAGCGACGCAAGTTCCAAGTGACCGTAGGGGACGAACTCCCAACGGGCATCGTGAAGTTGGCCAAAGTTTACGTCGCCAAGAAGCGTAAGCTGAAGGTGGGTGACAAGATGGCCGGTCGTCACGGTAACAAGGGCATCGTTGCCAAAATCGTTCGCGCAGAGGACATGCCGTTCCTCGAGGACGGAACACCCGTCGACATCGTATTGAACCCGCTGGGCGTACCGTCGCGTATGAATCTCGGTCAGATTTACGAGACCGTATTGGGCTGGGCCGGAATGAACCTCGGCACGACATACTCGACGCCGATTTTCGACGGGGCCTCCTTGGACCAAATCACAGCCATTACTGACGAAGCAGGTGTGCCGGATTGCGGCGTCACCTACCTGTACGATGGTGGCACCGGCGAGCGTTTTGACCAGCCAGCTACAGTGGGTATCATCTACATGATCAAGCTGAGCCACATGGTTGATGATAAGATGCACGCCCGTTCGATTGGACCGTACTCGTTGATTACGCAACAACCATTGGGCGGTAAGGCCCAATTTGGTGGTCAGCGTTTCGGTGAGATGGAGGTGTGGGCGCTCGAAGCCTTTGGTGCCGCTAACATCCTCCAGGAAATCCTGACGGTGAAGTCTGATGACGTCATGGGCCGTGCGCGCGCGTATGAATCCATTGTTAAAGGCGACAACATGCCGACACCGGGAATTCCGGAATCCTTTAACGTCTTACTCCACGAATTGCGTGGGTTGGGCTTGACCATTTCACTTGATTGATCACCGCAAAGAATAGCTATCCATGTTTCAGCAAAAGCAACCCAAACAGCTTTCGAGCGACTTCAATACCATCACCATTTCATTGGCGTCTCCCGAGATGATTCTCGAGCAGTCGCACGGTGAAGTATTGAAACCTGAGACCATCAACTACCGGACGTACAAGCCCGAGCGTGATGGTTTGTTCTGCGAGCGCATCTTCGGCCCTGTAAAGGATTTCGAATGCCACTGCGGAAAGTATAAGCGCATTCGCTATAAGGGCATCGTGTGCGACCGATGCGGTGTTGAGGTCACGGAGAAGAAAGTGCGTCGTGAGCGCATGGGCCACATCCAATTGGTTGTGCCTGTCGCACACATCTGGTACTTCAAGAGCCTCCCCAACAAGATTGGTTACCTCTTGGGCCTCCCGTCTAAGAAGTTGGATCAAATCATCTACTACGAGCGTTACGTCGTCATTCAGCCGGGCATTGCCAAAGGACCTGAGGACAGCGAGCTTGCAGTGAACGATTTCCTAACCGAGGAAGAATACCTCGACATCCTCGAGACCCTTCCGAAGGAGAACCAATACTTGGACGAAAAAGATCCGAATAAGTTCGTCGCCAAAATGGGGGCGGAGGCGTTGCACGATATGCTCGCGAACCTCGATTTGGATGAGTTGTCGTACAACTTGCGTCACTCGGCTAACACCGAGACTTCTCAGCAGCGTAAGAGCGAGGCGTTGAAGCGATTGCAGGTGGTGGAGAGCTTCCGAGATGCCAACTCACGCATCACGAACAAGCCGGAATGGATGATCGTGAAGGTCGTTCCGGTCATTCCGCCAGAATTGCGTCCACTGGTTCCACTCGATGGTGGCCGATTTGCAACGTCTGATTTGAATGATTTATACCGCCGTGTCATCATCCGTAACAACCGCTTGAAGCGATTGGTCGAGATCAAGGCACCGGAGGTCATTTTGCGTAACGAGAAGCGGATGCTTCAAGAGGCTGTTGACAGTTTGTTCGACAACAGCCGTAAATCCAGCGCTGTCAAGACCGAAAGCAACCGCCCGCTCAAGTCACTCTCTGATAGCTTGAAAGGAAAGCAGGGACGTTTTCGTCAAAACCTACTCGGTAAGCGTGTGGACTACTCGGCACGTTCCGTCATCGTCGTAGGGCCGGATTTGAAGCTCCACGAATGCGGACTGCCGAAGAATATGGCCGCCGAGTTGTATAAGCCGTTTATCATTCGCAAGATGATTGAGCGCGGCATCGTAAAAACGGTGAAGTCCGCGAAGAAAATTGTAGACTCCAAGGACCCTGTCGTTTGGGACATCCTCGAAAACGTTATGAAGGGACACCCTGTACTGCTCAACCGTGCACCAACGCTGCACCGTTTGGGTATCCAGGCGTTCCAGCCTAAGTTGATCGAAGGCAAGGCCATTCAGCTGCATCCGCTTGCATGTACAGCATTCAACGCTGACTTCGACGGTGACCAAATGGCGGTTCACTTGCCACTCGGTAGCGCCGCCATCTTGGAAGCGCAGTTGCTCATGTTGGCATCGCACAACATTCTCAACCCAGCGAACGGAGCACCGATAGCGGTACCGTCACAAGACATGGTGTTGGGCTTGTACTATATGACTAAAATTCGCAAGGGTACCAAGGATGAGCCGGTAAAAGGCGAGGGCATGACCTGTTACTCCCCAGAAGAGGTGCGCATTGCGCACCAGGAAGGCCAGCTCGACCTGCACGCTGAGATTAAGATGCGTCATGTTGATATCGACGGAAACGTCAACATCATCGAGACTACCTGTGGCCGCGTTCTGTTTAACGACCACGTTCCGTTGGAAGCGGGCTACATCAATGAGCTCCTGACTAAGAAGTCATTGCGTGGCATCATCTCGCACGTATTGAACAGCACCAACGTTCCACGTACGGCTCAGTTCTTAGACGATATAAAGAACGTGGGCTTCTACATGGCCTTCAAGGGTGGGTTATCGTTTAACTTGAATGACGTCATCATCCCAGGAGAGAAGGAAAAGTTGGTCGATCGTGCGACGGCGCAAGTGGCGGAAGTGATGGAAAACTACAACATGGGTCTCATCACGAACAACGAACGTTACAATCAGATCATTGACATTTGGACGCACACCAATTCGAAGTTGACCAATATCTTGATGGACCGCATTGAAACCGATAAGCAAGGATTCAACTCGATCTACATGATGATGCACTCCGGTGCACGTGGTTCGAAAGAGCAGATTCGTCAGCTCTCCGGGATGCGAGGTTTGATGGCTAAGCCGCAAAAGTCTTCAGCGACTGGTGGCCAGGACATCATTGAGAACCCGATCCTCTCCAACTTTAAGGAAGGACTGTCCATCCTCGAGTACTTCATTTCGACGCACGGTGCCCGCAAGGGTCTGGCAGATACGGCCTTGAAAACAGCGGATGCGGGTTACTTGACCCGTCGTCTCGTGGACGTCGCTCAAGACGTAATCATTACGGAAGAAGATTGCTTAACGTTGCGTGGTGTGGTAGCTACCCCACTTCGCAAGAACGACGAAATCACCGAAGGCATTGGCGACCGCATCGTCGGCCGTACAGCGCTGAACGATGTCACTCATCCGAAGTCGGGCGAGGTGATGGTCGCGGGAGGTCAAGAAATCGACCACGCGACAGCGATGGCTATTGAAGAGGCGGGCATTGACGAGGTGGAAGTACGCTCAGTATTGACTTGCGAGTCGATATCAGGCGTATGCGTGAAGTGCTACGGCAAGAACCTTGCTACTGCGCGCACGGTGCAAGTAGGTGAGGCTGTTGGTGTCATCGCGGCACAGTCCATCGGCGAACCGGGCACCCAGTTGACGCTGCGTACGTTCCACGTGGGCGGTACGGCGTCGAAGATTTCGGATGAAAACGAGATGAAGGTCAAGTTTGACGGTGTCGTTGAGATTGACGACTTGCGTGAAGTGGCCCGAAGCAACGCGGAGGGAGAGAAGGAGACCGTTGTGGTTTCGCGTTCTTCTGAATTCAAGGTGGTCGACCCGAAGACGGGTGTCGCCTTGAGCACGACCATCTTGCCATACGGTTCGATTCTCCAGAAGTTCCCTGGTGACAAAATCAAGAAGGGCGACTCCATTTGCACATGGGACCCTTACAACAATGTGATTATCAACGAGGAAAAGGGCTTGATCAAGTTTGACATGATCGAGGAAGGCGTGACCTACCGCGAGGAGTTGGACGAACAAACCGGTTTCCGGGAGATTGTCATCACTGAGACCAAGGACAAGAAGAAGAACCCCGCAATCCTCATCGTCGACAAGAAGGGTGAGGTGTTGAAGACGTACTCGTTGCCTGTGGGCGCTCACCTTTCTGTAAAAGAAGGGGACGAGGCGAAGGTTG
>CALGDB010000261.1 GCA_937884175.1 uncultured Flavobacteriales bacterium | reverse complement strand
TGCTCGAAAAGGGCAGCTTCGAAGTCAAGACGGAAGCCCAGTTCTACGACCCCGAGGCGGACCAGTTCCTCGCGGACCGGTACATCACCGGCACCTGCCCCAAATGCGGCGCAGACGGCGCGTACGGCGACCAATGCGAGAAATGTGGCAGCGCCCTGTCTCCCACCGATCTCATTAACCCCACCTCTACCTTGAGCGGTGCCACGCCCATACTCAAGGACACGACCTTGTGGTACCTGCCCATGGGACGTCACGAAGGGTGGCTCAAGGATTACATCGAAAACGGCGCGTTCGAAGGACAACCGCATCACGACGCGTCGACTTGGAAAGCACACGTGAGCGGACAATGCCGCAGCTGGATTGACAGCGGCCTACAGAGCCGGGCTATGACCCGCGACCTGGACTGGGGCGTGCCTGTCCCGGTCGAAGGCGCAGATGGGAAGGTCCTGTATGTCTGGCTCGACGCTCCCATTGGGTACATCACCTCGACCATGGAATGGGCCGAAAAAACCGGTGCTCAGTGGGAGGATTGGTGGAAATCCGATGAAGCGGAATTGATTCACTTCATTGGCAAGGATAACATCGTCTTCCACTGCCTCATCTTCCCCATTTTGCTGCGGGAACACGGCGGCTACATCCTGCCTTCAAACGTTCCGGCCAACGCCTTCATGAACTTGGAGGGCGACAAAATTTCCACGTCACGCAATTGGGCGGTGTGGGTCAATGAGTTCCTCAGCGAGTTCCCCGGGAAAAGCGACGAGCTGCGCTACGTCCTTGCGAGCATCATGCCCGAACAAAAAGACAGCGAATTCACTTGGGCCGATTACCGCGACCGGGTTAACAATGAATTAGCCGACGTACTCGGCAACTTCGTGAATCGCGTTTTGGTGCTGACCCGCAAGTACTACGAAGGTTCCGTGCCCGCCGCCAGCGAAGCCGACTTGAACGAGGCCGACCGCGACGTGCTTGAAGCGCTGTCTGCAGCCCCTGCACAAATCGCAGACCTCATCCGACGCAACCGCTTCCGAGACGCCCTGCAAGCCGCCATGGGCATTGCACGCTTGGGCAACAAATACATGACCGAACAAGAGCCGTGGAAGGCCTATAAGACCAATCCCGAGCGGACAGCGGTCATCCTCAATACGTGCATCCAAGTCGCTGCCAACTGTGCGGTGCTATTGGAGCCTTTCCTGCCGAAGACCGCGGCCAAGTTGCAAGGCGCATTCGGCATCTCACAGCCCGCGTGGGCTGATGCCGCATCCGACATGGTTCAGGCTGGAACCACCTTGTGCGAACTGCCCATCCTGTTCGAAAAAGTTGAAGCCGAAGTCGTTGATGCCCAACTGGCCAAACTTGAATCAGCCCGCGCAGAAGCCACCGGTGGCCGAGCGGAATGCGAACCCCAAAAAGAAATCATGACCTTTGAAGATTTTCAAAAACTGGACTTGCGCGTAGGCGAGGTAATCGCGTGCGAACGGGTTCCCAAGGCAGACCGCCTGTTGAATTTAACCATCCGCACCGGACTCGATGAGCGCACGGTGCTGAGTGGCATTGCCGAGCATTTCACACCGGAAGAGGTGGTAGGACGACGGGTGACCTTGCTGGTCAACTTGGCTCCGCGCAAAATCCGTGGCATCGAAAGCCAGGGCATGGTGCTCATGGCGGAGACGGCCGACGGATCGCTGCGTTTCGTGACGCCTGAAGAAGGCACGCAGGCCGGCGACGTTATCCGATAAAACTTCCCTGCTTTGCCGATATAGCTCATCTGGTAGAGCAACGCATTCGTAATGCGTAGGTCTGCGGTTCAAGCCGCATATCGGCTCCAGAAAAGTCGCCCTCGAGGCGGCTTTTTCTGCTTAGAACATCATTTTGAGCGTCGCAGAGAGGGTGCGGCCATACGCCCAATAACCTTCGAGCTTGCCGTTCTCCACGGTCCCCTGAATCTTCTCGCCGGTCTGCGGGTCCGTCACAAACGTCTCAAACCCATCGCTGATGTAGATGTTGTTCAATGCGTTCTGCACGTTCAAGCTGGCCATCCAGTTCATTCCTGCCGCCTCGAACCGGTAACTTCCGCGGAGGTCGAGGTACCCGTACGCCGGCAACATGACCGGCTGCAAACCGGCGCGATCGGGGTTGGTGCGGTCGGTGTCCACTTGGAAGCGCGCATAGAGGTTCCAGTTGTATACGTAGTTGGCTCCGATCCGCAAACGCTTTGTCACGTTGACGTTCGACAGGAAGCCAACCTGTGATTGTGGCGCGTCGCTGACCTTCAATCCCGCGGAATAGATGTAGAGGGTTTCCAAAACTTCCCCGCCTTCCTCCGCCGTAATCTCCGCGTTGACGTCGTTGTCCCACCGCCAATTTCCGAAAGAAGCCATGCCGCCAATCTCCGCCCATGAAGTGGGGCGTGTGCGCCATTCAATCTCCACGCCTTCGTGGGTTTGAATCAGGCCTGTGATAAAGGCGCGGTATTCAGTGCCGTCCGGACGGAGCAACGGGCTGCTCATGAGGCTTTTGTCGCGCCATTGCGTGTGGTAAGCATTTACATCAAATGACACCCCGCGCCAGCGGAACCGGTAGCCCGCCTCGATGGCGGCCACCTTCTCATTGGTCAAGCGGTCGTTGCTCAACACGTTGGAATAGTTGGTGAAGACATAACGGATAAACGGCGCGCGCGAATAGTAGCCCCCGTTGAGGTACAGGTGGCTGGTCTCGCCGAGGCGTACGCTGCCGCCCGCCTTCAAATTGAACCCGATGCTGCTGGCCTTTTGCGACTTGATGCCGTAAACAAATTCTTCCGTAGTCTCGAGTTCGCCAGTTTGCTCATTGACCTCGGTGACTTCCTGCACACCAGTCTCTTCGTAGCGGAAATACTTGTAGGGATCGATGCGGCGGTAGGTGGTGTACGAAATGGTCCCTGCACCGAACAAGCTAAACCGGTCGTCCTTATACTCGGCCTGCGCAAATCCTCCCGCATACTGCACGCGTCCAATGTCGTCGTAGTCAACCTTGTCGCCCGGCTGGGCCATCAAAGCGTAATCTGGATTGACGCCGTACCCGTCGCTGCTGCTGAAAGACTGGAGGTAAAAATCGCCGCCGAGCAGGTTGTTGACGCGGGTAAAGTGTTTGCCGCTGTAGTACCGCGCATCCACCCCAGCCATCAAGCTCACGCGGTTGTTGACTTCGTGCCGCAACGTGGACAGGATACCGGTCCAGAAATGCTCGTTGTGTGCGTTCTCGATGACACTTCGGCTGCGGCCACCCACAATCGTATCGTTCCCCACCACTATGGGATCGCCGAACTCATGTAGCGTGTCGATCCAGGCCTGTGCGTCGACGTCATAGGCAATCTGGTCCGCTGCGTACGTGACCGGCTGGGAGTTGTTGGCATTGGAATCCCATAGGTAGTCCCAGTTCAGGGACGTTTTGACCGAGCGCTCCACGCCTGCGGTGTCCACGTACGTCTCGCTGACGCGGGGGTTGCTGGTGCCGTCGTAGCGCGAGCCGTAGCCCTTGCCGGTGCTGATGTAAAAGCTGGTGGCGAGGTTCGTGCGTTCGCTTAACTGCCAGTAGTCGTTCAAGGCAAACTGGGGTTTGTGGTACCCGTTGACCCGCGCGTTCAAGACTTCGTTCTCCTGCCCCCCCCGGTTGAGGTATCCCCAATCGTCGTTCCATCGGTGCGCCTCGTAGCCGAGATTTTGGATGTCGTTGAAGCGGTCCACAGTCAGCTGGCCCCGGCGTTGCCCGTGGGTCTGAGGAGCGCCAATGGCCGTGAAGACCAGTCGGTGGGCGCCGAAGTCTTTGGCGGCAGTCAGGAAGTAACTCCACGCGTCAATGAACGTGGCATCGACGTAGGCATTTCCCATCGTCCGGCTGCCGACTGCGCTCACGGCCCAACCGTTTTCCATCACCCCAGAACTCAACGACAGCATGGTTTTGTAGCGGCCGTAATCGGTTATGCTCTGCATCAAACTACCGCCCTTTTTGGTGTCGGTAGCCTTGGTGATGATGTTCAATGTGCCACCCACAGAGTTGATGGCCAGCTTCGAGGCGCCCAAGCCGCGTTGCACTTGCATGGTGTTGACCGCGTCGCCGAGGCCGGCCCAGTTTGACCAATACACCCAACCGTTTTCCATGTCGTTGACCGGAATTCCGTTGATCAATACGGCCACATTGCGCTGATCAAACCCCCGGATATTAATCCGGCTGTCGCCAAAACCGCCCCCGCTCTTAGTGGCGTACACGCCAGGGGTGATGTTCAAAGTTTCCACCAATTCCTTGTCCCCCAATTGCTCTTGAATTGTCTTGGCATCCAACGTGGAAACTGCGACCGGCGTCTCCCGATCGATGGCCACCGATGCGATGACATTCGCTTCGCTCAGACCGATGGTCGAAGATTGCATTGTGATGGGGCCGAGGTCCAACACCCAGGCATCGGCCCCCAACGTACAGGCTTGTCGGTGGGTTTCGTACCCGATCATGCTGATGACCAACTCAACGGCCCCTGTCTCCCTTGATGTGAATGCGAAGCGGCCCTCGTAGTCGGAAACGGCTCCCATGCGGGATTCTTCGAGGAATACGGAGGCACCGGGCAGGGCGTCACCGGTTTCAGCATCGATGACGGTGCCTTTGATTTGGGTCTGAGCGGAGAGGGTTTGGCAAAGGCCTGTGCATGCAATCAGTAGGGCGCTGCCCAAAAGGTGTCGGAGCGTTTGGCGCATCGGAGGAAGACTTGGTTGTGGTGGCTACGTGAGCCGTTCGCAACGCAAGATAGCGCGCACGTTATGGAAACCAAGCGGCCTCAGGACCAACGCCCGCGTTCGCGCAGATATTGGGCAATTTGTACCGTATTCGTGGCCGCTCCTTTGCGCAGATTGTCCGCGACCACCCAGAGGTGTAGCCCGCGTTCATTGACCAAATCCCGCCGAATACGCCCCACGAAGACCTCGTTCTTACCGACAGCAGTAAGGGGCATCGGGTAGCGATTGGACGCCGGTTCGTCTTGCACCACCACCCCGGGAAAGTCCGCGAGTTTTTGCCGGACTTCGTGGAGTTCAAACGGATGCTTGAACTCGACGTAAACGCTTTCGCTGTGCCCGCCCATCACTGGCACGCGAACCGCCGTGCAGGTTATGTGTACGCCCTCATCGCCCAAGATTTTCTTGGTTTCATTCCACACCTTCATCTCCTCTCGCGTGTACCCGTTGTCGCCGAAAACATCGCAATGCGGCAGGCAGTTCAAATCAATGGGGTGGGGATAAACAGGTGCTTCGACCGGCTCCCCAGCGCGCTCCGATTCGAGCTGTACGATGGCCGCTTTGCCCGTTCCGGTAATGCTTTGGTACGTGCTCACCACGCCGCGCTGGATGCAGAACGCGTCGTGCAAGGGTTTGAGCACCATCACGAGCTGCATCGTCGTGCAATTCGGGTTGGCGATGATGCGGTCATCCGGACCGATGGTGTCACCGTTGACTTCCGGCACCACGAGCGGACAATCCGGATCCATGCGCCAGGCACTGCTGTTGTCAATGACTGTGATTCCCGCCTTGGCAAATTCGGGCGCCCACTTTTTGGACACATCCCCGCCAGCGCTGAACAGCGCCACCTGCGGCCGCGCGGCCAGCACCTCTTCGACGTTCTGCACGGTCCATTTTCGGCCTTGAAACTCGACCTCCTTGCCCGCGCTTTGAGGACTTCCCGCGGGAAGCAACTCATCCACGGGCAACACCAGCTCTTCCATCACTTCGAGCATGGTCCGCCCGACGAGTCCCGTCGCTCCAATTATCGCCAACTTTAATCCACCCATGACTGTTGATTCAACCCGCAAATTCCCACATCATATCAACGAATTCAATGAAAGAGCGATTACGTTTTTACCGAGGTTCGTTGAAAACCCTGAACAATTCTAATCCCCCCTCAGGTTCGATTGCAGCAATCTTTCGGTCAATTCGAGCGACCATTTTATGGGTTTGTCCGACCACTTAAGAAAGTGGCGCGAGAATGCTAATTGATTTTTCATATTCGAATATCAAAAGACAGATCCTAGCGACATATCCAAAATTTGTCGTCGTCATTCATTGATAGACATATGTTTGAAAAACACTTCGTAACCCTGTAGAAATATATCCCGAGAACTTTGGCATCTTCGCACCATGTTCGAAGGGATGCCTTTACCCATTTCGCCGCTGCATGTGTACGCACTCCCGTTGTGGATTTGTGTTTTAGGGGTTGGGGCAACCGCGTTGCTACGGGTCCAATTCGACCGTGAATGGGCCTTGACCATGTGGACTGCCTACAAAATCAAGCGCGTGTGGCAGCGATTGGCCGATGAGTCGGCACGCACGGGCGGAACCTTGACCAGCCATGCCATCGGCCTCTTGGCCTGGGCAATGCTCGGATCGCTCTGGGGGGTCAATGCCTCGACCACGTCCGCCCTCGAAACGGCTGGACACGGAGCCCTGTGGGGTGCCTTGCTCGGATTGACTGCACTGATTGCACGGCATTTGGGCGGTTGGATGGGGGCGTGGGTGACGCTCGAACAAGATGCCGTCCAACGGGGCTTTGAGGTTGATAGGCACATGCGCAATTGGTTGCTGTGGGCGCTCATTGCGCTGGTGGTCTGGGAGTTAGCACAATTCAACGGATTTGAGAGCCGCGGCGCCATGTGGATGCACGTGAGCACGGCTTGGTGGTGCTGGCTCGGACTCAAATGGCTGCGGCAGTTTCAATCGGTCGTGAACAAACGGCTTCATATTGGATGGGGAATTGCGTACATTTGCACCCTCGAAATTGGACCATCCCTGTTGCTGTTCGAGTATATGGGGTGAGCCAATGGAGCAAGCACTGAAGAACCAATATGGCGAAGAAGCTCAAGACCGTCCTGATTTCACAGCCAAAGCCCACCACGGAAAAATCTCCGTACTTCGACTTGGCCGACCGTCAGAAACTGACCATTGATTTCCGTCCATTCATCCACGTAGAAGGCGTGGAGCCGCAAGATTTCCGACAGCAGCGGATCGACTTAGCCGAGCACTCGGCCGTCATCCTGACCAGTCGAAATGCAGTGGATCATTTTTTCCGCCTGGCGGCGGATTTGCGCCACGAGGTGCCCGACACCATGAAGTACTTCTGCATCAGCGAAGCAACTGCTTTCTACTTGCAGAAATACGTGGTCTACCGAAAACGAAAGATTTTCTTCGGAAAACACCGCTTCCAAGACCTCATGGACAGCATCAAGAAGCACAAGCAAGAAAAATTCTTGTTGCCGTGCAGCGACCTGATGAAGCCTTCCATCCCCAAACTGCTCGACGAAGCCATCATCGATTATACGCGGGCCATAATGTACCGCACCGTATGTAGCGACTTGAGCGACTTGAGCGATGTCAAGTACGATTGCCTGGTGTTCTACAGCCCGAGCGGTATCGAAAGCCTGTTCAAGAACTTCCCGGATTTTGAACAAGGCGAAACGCGCATCGCAACGTTTGGCCCGACGACCGCGAAAGCAGCCGAACAAGCCAACTTACGCATTGACATTTCTGCCCCGACCCCGCAGGCGCCTTCGATGACTATGGCCATTGAGCATTACATTCAAGGCAAATAACTCCCGTTGCCTGAAACGCCGTCCTTTTCCTTCTCCAAATCCGAGCGCCTCAAATCGAAAAAACTGATTGAGGCCACGTTCGCAGCGGGCCAAAAGTTCAAGGCGTGGCCACTGATGGCGAAATCCATGGAAGCGGAACTGCCCGATGACGTGCGCTGCCGAACCTTGGTTTCCGTCAGCAAACGCTCCTTCAAACGCGCCGTGGACCGCAACCGCATCAAGCGGCTGATGCGCGAGGCCTGGCGTCTGCACAAACACACCGCTTATGCCGCGTTTCAAAAACACGAAAAACAACGCGCGCTCGTTCTCATTTATGTGGGTAAAGAATTGCCTACTTTCGAAGGAATGCAAGCGAGTATGCAGACGTTGATTGCCAAAATGATTGAGGCGTTGGAAGCGCCCGAACCACCTCAAGCGGACCCCCAAAACCATGGATAAGAAGAAGGCCAAAAAAACGTGGATGTGGTTGGTGCCGCTCGCCGGACTCATGGCGGCTGCGGTTCCGTTGCGGGAAAACTACTTCGAACTGTCGAAGCAGTTGGAAATCATGACGGCCATGTTCCGCGAACTGAACATCTACTACGTCGATGAAATCCAACCCGGCCAGCTCATGGAAACGGGAATGGACGCCATGGTGGAAAGCCTTGACCCCTACACGGTGTACTACCCAGAATCGCGGGTGGAAGACCTGCGCTTCATGACCACAGGCGAATATGGTGGGATTGGCGCTTCCATGCAATTCATCAACGACCGCCACCTCATCGTGGACGTGCTTCCGGATTTTCCAGCAGCCCGCGCTGGCCTGAAAATCGGCGATGAGCTACTGGCCATCGACGGCCAATCCTTAGAAGGTATGGACCCGGACCTTGTGCCGGAGATGCTGCAAGGAGCGAGCGGCACTACCGTTGACATTCAGTACCGCCCGAACGGCTCCACCGCTCCCGTGGACCTCACCATCGAGCGCGAAAAAATCAAACTCCCGGCCGTTCCTTACCGATCTGTCATCGGCGACAGTACGGGCTACGTCATCTTGAGCGCCTTTACCCGGGGCTCATCGTTTGAGCTCCGACAAGCCATTCGCTACCTCAAGGACAGCGTGGGCGTCAACCAACTGGTCCTCGACCTGCGGGGCAATGGCGGCGGCCTACTCCAAGAGTCGATCAGCATCGTGAATTTGTTCGTCGAAAAGGGGCAGGAAGTGGTAACCACCCGCGGCAAAAAGGAGGAATGGATGAAGTCCTACTCCACCATGGCCCCTCCGTTGGACCCCGACCTCCCGGTTGCCGTGCTGATTGACGAACAGTCAGCCTCGGCCTCCGAAATTGTCTCAGGCACATTGCAGGACCTCGACCGCGCCATTATCGTGGGACAAGAAAGCTTTGGAAAGGGCCTCGTTCAGCAAACCAAGCCCCTCGCCTACGGCACCAAACTCAAGGTAACCGTGGCCAAATACTACACGGCGAGCGGCCGGTGCATCCAACGCTTGGACTACGGCGGCAAACGCGAGGAGGATGGCAGTGCGCGGGCGTTCTCGGATTCAACGCGGCAGGTGTTCTACACCCGCAACGGCCGGCCCGTCACCGATGGAGCCGGCGTTCAACCGGATGTCGAAGTCGATGTACCTTACATGAGCTACGTGCTCGAGGGGCTTTACCTCAACGGCATCCTTTTCGATTTCGCAAATGCGTGGAGTGCCGAGCGCGATAGCATTGGATCCGCCGCGGAGTTCGCCCTGCAAGACGCGGACTGGGAGGCCTTCGTCGATTTTGCCTTGGCGCATGAGTCGACGGCGTTTGAGTCGCGCACGCTGGATGCTTTTGAACAGTTAGAAACCCTCGCGCGCGAGGAGCAATTTTACGCCTTGGACTCGGCGGCATTCGATGCGTTTGGCTCCATTTTGAAGCCCAACATTGAACGCGACTTGAACCGCTTCCGGGACGAAATCACGTGGGCATTGGAAGAAGAATTGGTCATGCGGTACCACCTCCAAACCGGGGTCATCGACTGGTCCATCCCACGCGACAGCACCCTGAACAAAGCCATCGACCTCATGCGTTCCGGCGCACACGAAACCATCTTGGCTGGACCAACGCCGTAACCATGCCTTCCACTTCCACCGGAACGGATCCTCGCGTACAGCTTTTGTACGATGCCGCCCTCATGCTCACGGCGATTGCCTTGCCGTTTTCGAATTTCCTCATGAGCCAAGGGGCCTTTCTGTTGGTCTTTGCGTGGGCCGTTGACCGGTGGAAAAACGGGCCCCTCTTTCGTGGGCGGTCGTGGGCGTATTGGCAGGCACAACCCGTGCTGTGGGCGGTCCTGGCTTTGTATTCTTGGGAACTGCTCAGCCAGCTCTGGACCGCCGATTGGGCCTACGGTTGGCGAGCCCTCCGCATCCAACTTCCGCTCCTCGCCTTCCCCCTCATCCTCACCACCGCGAGGTGGAATCAACGGATTGGTTTGCAACGCGTTCAGGCCGCTTTGGCGATCGCCGTCATCGCAGCCTGTGGCAGTTGCCTGTGGATGGGCCTGCAAAAATCAGGTGAGCTGCAGCCACGTGATTGGTCGCCGTTTATCTCCCACATCCGCTTCAGCTTGATCATCACGTTCGCATGGGGTTGGTGGCTGATTCGCTACTTCAAGGACCGCGAGCCGCTCGCATTGCTCGTTGTGGGGCTTATTACCCTTCTGGGCGGGTGGTTCACGTGGAATGTCTCTTCGCTGACCGGCGCCATTCTGTTTCCCTTGACGCTGCTCGTCGCTTCTTGGCAATTCCAGCGGTTGCGCAAGGCGGCGCTCGGGTTGTGCGTGGCAGGCATCGCAGCAGCGGGCGCAGTGGCGTGGTGCCTGGTTCCGGTCTACCCGTCAACGGATGCATTGGAAACCACAACGCCCCGAGGCGAGGCGTACGTCAACTACCCTGAACGGTGCTTGCGCGAAAACGGGACCCACGTTTGGGTTCACATCGCTTGGAATGAACTCTTCGAAGCGTGGTCGTCACGCAGTGCCGTGGACTTCAACGGCCAAGACGGTCGGAGCCAAGAACTCAAGATGACCTTGATTCGATTTTTGGCCTCCAAAGGATTGAAAAAAGACACCGACGGTGTGCGCGCATTGAGCGATGAAGAAGTCCAGTGGATTGAAGCGGGCATCCCGACCATCTTGGAAAAAACCCACCGCGGCCTTTTGCGTCGGCTCGATGTCATCCAATTCGAAGTGTGGAATGCACGGGATGGCGGCAATCCCAGCGGGCATTCGCTGGTGCAGCGGTTTGCCTTCCTCGACGCCGCTCGCCACATCTACCAACAGCATCCCGTCCTCGGCGTAGGGATCGGCGATTTGCCGTCAAGCTATCGTGAGGCCTACCGCGCCCTTGACTCCCCCCTCGACGAGGCCTTCAGACTGCAGGGGCACAATCAATACGTCACGTTTTTGGTGGCGGGAGGACCGCTGAACCTCATCCTGTGGTTGGTGCTCCTGGGCGCCCTCGTGCCGCTCAACGCACACCGCGCTCACCAACCCACTTCGGCAGCCGTCTTGTTTCTGGTTGTCATTGCCCTTTCTTGTTTGACGGAGGACACCTTGGAAACCCAAGCCGGCGTGACATTTGCCGGATTCTTCATCGGCTTATTGGGCCGCCGGCAATCCCCACAGGTTTAAAAACCTGTTTACCACGCCATCTACAGCCACATCCAAGTGACCAGACGCTGTGCTCTGGGCCGTCGCTTCCCACTGGGCCTGCGCACCCAAGGGGTGCCATCGCTCCGGCCACATGGGCGCTTCTGCAGCATACAAACCCGTGCATGGCACACCAAGGCCAGCCGCCATGTGCAGCGGACCGGTGCTCGACGCAATCAGCCCATCGCACGTGGAGATGAGGGAGAGTAGCTGGTGCAAGGACAGCTTACCCGTTGTGTTGACGACATCCTTGTGGGAATGGAGCACCTCGTTCAAGGGCTCCCCCTCGGCTGCCGTCCCGGTCCACAGGACCCGGCATCCGGAATTGAGAAACGCCTCCATGGACGCCACGTACCGCTCCAACGGCCAATTGGTAGCGCTGTTATTGGAGCCCGCGTGCAGGATGATGTGCCGGCGGCCCGGTACAATCCATTCCGATGCAGCCTTCACTTCGTCCGCCACAGCCGACCAAGGTTCCGCGCGGAGTTCCCCCCAGGCCTGCCACGCCCACGCATCGTCCGGAATCCGCAGGCCGGGTCGGTTCAACCCCGGTGCGGGATGCAAGGACAACGCGAGGTCCATACCATGCCACGCTTCGTGCCGACCCGACGCTTTCCTCG
>CALGDB010000260.1 GCA_937884175.1 uncultured Flavobacteriales bacterium | reverse complement strand
CGTGCGAGGCCAAGGCTTCTTCGAGCCACGCCTGACCGGCAGCGGTCGTTAAGTCCTGCCAGACAACCTCCTTTTCTCCATTGGCGCTCTCGTAATAGGCCGAGGATGGGTTCTCGGTGTCTTCGTGCCTGGTTTTCCAGCTGCGGGTGACATCGCCGTGCGGCGGGCGTTCGACTTTGGTGACGTGTGCGCCGCGTTCGGCCAGTGCCGTCCCCGCCAGCGGGCCAGCAAGGACGCTCGCCAATTCCAATACTCGCACGGATTCCAGTGGCCCCATGGCGCTAAATTACGCGCTGGGCTTCAACACGGATTGGTAGGTGTCGATGGCCCGTTGCCGCGCGGTTTTGTGGTCGACAATGGGGTCCGGATAGGCGGACGTGCCGTATTCGGGAACCCACTTGCGCACGTACCGCAATTCTTTGTCGAATTTTTCGAGCTGGGAGGTGGGGTTGAAAACCCGGAAGTAGGGAGCCGCATCGCAGCCTGACCCTGAGGCCCACTGCCATCCGCCCACGTTTGAGGCGAGGTCAAAATCGAGGAGCTTCGCCGCGAAGTAGCGTTCGCCCCAGCGCCAATCCGTCAGCAGATGCTTGCACAGGAATGAGGCCACAACCATGCGCACGCGATTGTGCATGAAGCCCGTGGCATTCAGTTCGCGCATCCCGGCGTCGACCAGTGGGTAGCCTGTTTTGCCCGCACACCAAGCCGCAAAATACGTTTCGTTGTTGTCCCATGGTATGGCATCGTACGCCGGCCGAAAGGACCCTTTCACCGAGTGCGGGAAATGGTAGATGATCATTTGATAGAAATCGCGCCAGATCAATTCCGTGGTCCATTTTTCGCTGTGCTGCAACCCTGCTCGCAGTGCTTGGCGAATGCCAATGGTACCGAAGCGGAGGTGGAGGGAGAGGCGAGAGGTACCGAGGATGGCCGGGTAGTCCCGCTTGGCACCGTAGGCATCCAGCACCTCAGTTTGGATGTTCCGAGGCGGAACCAATTCATCCAATTCCGGACACGCTTCAAATCCCATTTCGGCCAGCGATGGCACTTCTGCGTCGGTCACAGCGAGCCATGCTGCTGATTGCGCCTGCTCCAACGAGGGCGCTTCCGCATAATCCATGGCAGATAGGATTTTGTGCCACTTACGGCTGTACGGGGTGAACACCGTGTAAGGCTTCCCATCATCCTTCGTCACTTCATTTTTTTCCAGAATGACGCTGTCCTTGACGCCTTTGAAGGTCACGTTGCGGCTGGCGAAAAAATCCGCCATGGCCCGGTCCCGCTCTTGGGCGTAGGGCTCATAATCTCGCCCAACGTGGACCGATGCTAGCGACATTCCTTGTACGTGCCACGTGTCCATCCACTCGTTCCATACGGTTTGTGGATCACCGTACCCTATTAATAGCTGCCCGCCAAAGGATTTTAACCGTTCACTGATGGCGTGCAGCTCACGGTGGAGAAACGCAACACGGCGATCGGATGGGTGTTCCAAGCGTTCCAAGATGTTCTGGTCAAAAATGAATGCGATGGCCACGCGATCCGTTGAGGCGGCTTGTTCAAGAGCAGATAGAAGGGCCCGGTTATCCGCCAATCGCAAGTCTCGGCGCATCCAGTGTATGTGTAAGGAAGTTGACAAATTTTTCAAGCTGAAAGTGGAGCGAGCGTGAACCTTCTGAACTCCACACGGTTCTGTTCTCATAACCTTGTTAAAATGAAAAAAGTTTTTTACCTCTTTGGGCTAATGGCCCTCTTTTATGGGAACCAGTTGGTTGCCCAAGACAATCCCTGCGGTGTCGAAGGCGTCGTAGTTGAAGCATCCAATTATGAGTACGCTCCGGCGGCTCTCGAAATTGAGGCTGGACAGACAGTTGTGTGGGTAAACGTTGGCGGTTTTCACGACGTGAACGGTGTTGAAAGCTCGATTGGCGAAAACTGGAATAATCCAGAAACATTTTCGACCGGAGCGGTAACGGGGAATATGGAGGGAGTCTGCATCGGCACGCACACGTTTACCGTTGAAGGAACCTACGACTACGATTGTTCAATTGGGAATCACGCCGCAAATGGTATGGTTGCTACCATCACGGTCAACCCCGCACAGATGAACACCACGGTTGTGGATATAATCGTCAATAGCGAAGATCACACCTTGCTGGAAGCGGCTGTTGGTGCGGCCGGTTTGGTTGACGCGTTGAGCGGTGAAGGACCTTTCACGGTGTTCGCCCCGACCGACGCTGCCATCGTCGCGTTAACAGAAGCGCTTGAAATCACCGCAGACGAGTTGTTGGCATTGCCAAACCTCGGCGACATTCTCCAGTACCACGTTGTCGGCGCTGAGGCGTATTCAACCGATCTGAGCGACGGACAAGAAATCGAGACCCTCTTGGGAGAAAACGTAACCGTGAGCATCACAGCCGATGGAGTTTTCATCAACAACGCCCAAGTCACCGCTGCGGATGTGGCCGCTGACAATGGAGTGGTGCACGTAATCGACGCGGTTTTGTTACCGCCCGCACCGCCGACCAACACCGTGGTTGATATCATCGTGAACAGCGAAGACCACACGTTGCTCGAAGCAGCCGTTGGTGCAGCTGGTTTGGCTGACGCGTTGAGCGCAGAAGGTCCTTTTACTGTGTTCGCACCAACCGATGATGCGTTCACCGCTTTAACGGAGGTCTTAGATGTGACGGTCGACGAACTGTTGGCTTACCCCTTGTTGCCAGCAGTATTGCAGTATCACGTTGTGGGTGCTGAGGCCTACTCGACTGATTTGACGGATGGTCAGGAAATTGAGACCTTGCTCGGAGAAGACGTGACGGTTAGTATCACTACGGACGGTGTCTTCATCAACAACGCTCAGGTCATTGTCGCGGATCTTGCCGCCGATAACGGTGTGGTGCATGTCATCGATGCTGTATTGTTGCCCGAGCTCGAGGAAGAAACCACGGTTGTGGACATCATCGTTGAAAGCGAAGATCACACCTTGCTCGAAGCAGCTGTAGTAACAGCGGGCTTGGTTGACGCGTTGAGCGGTGAGGGTCCTTTCACGGTCTTTGCCCCAACCGATGCAGCCATCGTCGCGCTGACGGAAGCGCTTGAAATCACAGCCGATGACTTGTTGGCGTTGCCCAACCTCGCGGACATTCTCAAGTACCACGTTGTGGGCGCTGAAGCCTTCGCTGCCGACTTGACCGATGGTCAGTTGATTGAGACGCTGCAAGGCAGCAACGTAACGGTGAGCATCACTGCTGATGGCGTCTTCATCAACGACGCACAGGTCACGGTAGCCGACTTGGAGGCGGATAACGGAGTGGTGCATGTCATCAACGCAGTTTTGTTGCCTCCAACTACGGACGTAACCGAATTGACTTCGTTTGAATTGAGCATTTACCCCAACCCAGTGCACGGAGGTACATTCACCGTGAGCGGAGCATGGGAAGCCGGCGCGAGCATTGAGGTGTTCGAGTTGACCGGCCGAAAGGTGTTTGAAACCACCTCTACGCAAACTACAGTAGCCGTTTCCACCGATGGATGGGAAGCGGGCACCTACGCCGTGCGCATCACGGATGGCGCTCGTACGGCAACACGATTGTTTCTGGTTGATTGATTCTCAGACCG
>CALGDB010000259.1 GCA_937884175.1 uncultured Flavobacteriales bacterium | reverse complement strand
GGGTCTTGAGACGCCAAAATTTGGATGCGGTAGGTAGGGGAAGCCAACGGGGCATCGGGGTTTGAGGCTGGTGCTGCCGGCGCGGTGGGCTCCTCAGGAGCAGGTTGCGGCGCCGGGGCAGGCTCGGGAGCCGCGGGACCTGGGTGGTGCTTCTCCTTGTAGGTTCGGAAGGCTCGCAAGAGTGCACTTGCCATCAATTCCTTGCCGTTTTGGGAGTTGAGGAAATCTTCTTCCTCGGGATTCGTGAGGAAGCCCAATTCCACCAAGACAGAAGGCATATTGGTGAAGCTAATGACGTAATAGCCGGCTTGCTTGACCCCGCGGTCCTTGCGTCCGACGCGATCGGAGAATTGGTTTTGGATGAGGCTCCCCAGTTCGAGGCTTTGGTTGAGGTACACCGACTGCTTCAGGGCCAAGGCGATGTAAGTGTCCGGATCATCTGGGTTGAATCCGGCGTAGCGCGTCTCGTAGTCGTCTTCTTGGTAGATGGAGGCGTTTTCCTTCATCGCCACGCGGAGGCTTTCTTCGGATTTGTGCATGCCCATCACGAACGTGCTCGAACCGCGGGCTTTGGGGTTGTCGAATGCGTCGCAGTGAATACTGATGAACAAGTCGGCCTGGGTTTCGTTGGCGATGGCCACCCGCTTTTTGAGCGAAGGAAATTCATCCCCGTCGCGCGTCATGACAATTTTCACATCGGGAAACCGTTCACTGATGTACTTGCGCAGCAGCAATGCCACATCGAGTGTCACTTCTTTTTCCGTGGTTCGGTACCGCTTTGTGCCGAGGTTGCCGGGGTCGGCACCCCCGTGTCCAGCATCGATCACCACGACCATGCTCGGCGGCACCGGAGCGAACGAAACCGATAGGAGAATGATGGCCGCCATGCCCCATAGCACCTTACGTTTCGTTAGTTTTGACAGCCGTTTCATGGGTAAGTTCAAATCTAAAACGTGGTCCAGGGCCCGCATCGTCTGCCGAAAGGGGATTTTCCGTGCCATTTTGTGGATAAGCCTGCCCGCGTTTGGCCAAGCTCAGGAGGCCGTTCAGGACACTGCAGCCACGCCGGTTGAATCGGCTTTCGAAGTGGTTTGGGGCGCATCCGATTCGACCCGGATGAACGCGGTGGATTCGGAGGTTGAGCTCTACGGCTCGGCCTTTGTTGCACTGGATGACATCCGCCTTGAAGCGGATCGCATTGTCTATTCGCAGGCGACGAATCAAGCGTGCGCCTACGGTCGGAGGGATTCGGCGGGGGCGTGGATTGGGCGGCCGGTGCTGACGCAAGGCGGGCAGACGTTCGAGCAGGACGAGTTGTGTTTTGACATGAAGTCGCGCCGCGGACTGAGCCGCAAAGCCGTCACCGTGCAGGGCGAGGCGATTTTTCACGCGGCCGTTGCCAAGCGCCAAGCCAACGAGCGGATTCACGTGGCCAACGCGAAGTTCACCACGTGCGACGCGGAGAACCCCCATTTTCACTTTCACCTCAAACGCGCAGTGATGATTCCGGGTGAAAAGGTGGTATCGGGGCCGTTTTACCTGAAGTTTCGCAAAATCCCGACACCGCTCGCACTGCCCTTTGGTTGGTTTCCGACGCCCCCTGAGAAACGCAGCCACGGCCTCTTGATGCCCGGATATGGGGACGGCGGGAATTTGGGTTTTTTCCTCAAAGACCTCGGGTACTACATGCCGCTGGGGGAATACGCGGACACGCGGCTGACCGCCGACATCTATACAGGCGGTTCCTGGGCCATTCGCAACAGCACCAATTACAAAATTCGCTACCGTTCGAGCGGAAATTTCAACGTGAGCTTCCAACGCCAGCGCATCGGGTTCACGGGCTTGCCCAGTTTGACCAAACAAAACCAGTTTTTCGTCCGGTGGACGCACAATCAAGACGGCCGAGCGCGTCCCAACAGCCGCTTCAACACCAGCGTGAATTTTGGTTCCAATAACCACTTCCAATCCAACTTGAGCAGCTCGCAGCAGGATTACCTGACCAACACGTTCCAGTCCAGTGTGCAGTGGTCGCGAACGTTTCCGGGAAAGCCGTTCAACGTGGCGATGAGCGCTCGGCATTCCCAGAATTCCCAGACGGGCAATGTGGACGTCACCCTGCCTGCGTTCACGTTCAACCTGCAGCGGGTCAGCCTCGCCAAATTGCTCGGCCGAAAGCAGGTCGGCAGCGGCTTGCTGGACGACATCGCCATCTCGGGTTCATCGCGGTTCGAACAGACGATGCAGGCGCCTGATAGCGTTTTCAATTCAGGCAATTGGGAGGACGTCACGTTCCGCAACGGTATCAAGCACACGGCTTCGGCGTCGACGCAGTTGCGGGCGGGGTTTGTGAGCGTGACGCCCTCGTTTAACTACAATGAATTCTGGGCCTTCCAGTCCTTGCAAGGGGAGCTGGTCGAAACCGAGGAGGGCGTGGTGGAAGTGTTGGACACCTTGAATGGATTCGATGCCACCCGCGATTGGCGGCTGTCGGTCAACGCCTCCACGCGGTTTTACGGTACGTTTGAGCGGGGCAAGGACAAGCGCGTTACCGCCTTGCGCCACGTCATCAGTCCCTCGCTCGGATTGAGCTACACCCCCGAACGGCAGCGCACGCAGGAAGTCAGCCTCAATGACGAAAGCTGGCAATACAATCCCTACAGCCTCAACCGCTTTACGCCGCTCGATATTCGCGCTTCGGGTGCCGTAAACCTCAGCATCGCCCAGAACCTGGAAGCGAAAGTGCGCGACAAGGAGACGGGCGACCTGCGCAAGGTGCGGCTCATCGACAACATCGTGACGTCGGCGAATTACAACTTGATCGCCGACTCGCTGGGGTTGAGCGACATCGTGACCCGCGGCAACACGGACCTGTTCAACCGAATGCGGGTCAATTTCGGCGCCACGCACAGCGCTTATGCCCGGGATTCGACAGGACAACGCATCGATCAGTTTTTGTGGGAGACCGGGGAGGGGCCCCTGCGCCTGACGCGTGCCAACCTCGCTTTCGGGAGCAACCTCAAAGGGGGCGAGGAGACCCTGTTTCCGTGGAATTGCCGGGTTGATTACAATTTTGATATGCGCAAAAGCTGGCAGAAGGCCACCCAATCGGACACGCTCCTCATCAACCAGTCCGCGCGCATTCGCGGGTCCATCCGCATTGCAGAGAAGTGGAACGTGGACGTAAACGGGGGGTACGATTTCATCAACCGCGCGTTGACCCCAACGCAGCTGGACATCCGGTGGGATTTGCACTGCTGGGAATTGTCGGTCAATTGGGTGCCCATCGGCATCCGCAAAAGCATCTACGTGCGGCTGAACATCAAGTCGTCGATGCTCAAGGATTTGAAATTGGAATTCCGCGACAGCGACCTGCCTGACTTGTTCTTCTAAGTGGTCAACGCCCGAACCAGCGCACCAACATCACCACCAGGCACACGAGGAACATCAAGAAGCTGATCTTGTTGACCCCGTGCATCATGCGCAGGCTGATGCCGGCTTCTTCGTCGCGGTGAAACAAGTTGGCCGGGTTTAAGTAGTAGAGGATTTTCTTGAAAAACATGGTTCAGCGGTTTCGGTGGGCAATGACAGAAATTTCGACGCGCGCGCCCTTGGGCAGTCCGGCGACAAAGACCGCTTCTCGCGCCGGGAATGGCTCGGGGACGATGGTGCGGTAGGTAGCGTCCATGCCGGCATAATCGCCGGAATCGATGAGGAAAACAGTGGCCTTCACCACGTGCTCCAAGTCTAATCCCGCTGCCTCGAGCACACGCGTCACATTGCGCAGGCTCTGCGCTGTCGCGGCTTCGATGGTTTCAGCTACCAACTCCCCG
>CALGDB010000258.1 GCA_937884175.1 uncultured Flavobacteriales bacterium | reverse complement strand
GCTCCTGCAGCGGAAGCTCCAGCTGAAGAAGCGGCCCCCGCCGAGGAGGCTCCTGCAGCGAAAGCGCTAGCTGAAGAAGCGGCCCCAGCGCCAGAAGTTCCAGCCAGCGAAGAAGGAGAAGCACCTGCCGCTGAGGAGAAATAAGTCGGAACATTAGCTGACAAACACAGATAGAGATGAGCATTACAGCAGCAGAAGTAAACAAGCTCCGTAAGCAAACCGGAGCGGGTATGATGGATTGCAAAAAGGCCCTCACCGAAGCTGAGGGGGATTTCGATAAAGCCATTGAAATACTTCGCCTCAAAGGCCAGAAGGTTGCGGCCAAGCGCGGCGACCGCGAGACATCTGAAGGTGCCGTTCTCGCCACTGCCAATGCAGTGGGGGACTTTGGTGTGTTGGTGTCTTTGAACTGCGAAACGGACTTCGTTGCGAAAAACGAAGAATTCGTAAGCGTTGCGACCAACATCATGAACGTTGCGCTCGAGGGAGGAATCACTGATAAGGCTGCGTTGTTGGCCGCCGGTTATCCCGGAGAAGGCATCAGCATTGAGGAGAAGATTACCGAGCAGATCGGTAAAATCGGCGAGAAAATCGAGGTGGGTTCATTCCACACCTTGAACGCTGCTCACGTTGCTGCCTACATCCACCCTGGAAACCGTTTGGCGACCTTGGTTGGGTTCAGTGCCAACGTTGGCGACGGCGGACGCGATGTTGCGATGCAAGCAGCGGCCATGGCGCCGGTTGCCTTGAACGAGGACAGCATTCCGGCCGACTTGATTGAAAAGGAAAAGGCTATAGGTAAAGAATTGGCCATCCAAGATGGCAAGCCGGAAGAAATGGCGGATCGCATTGCCGAAGGCCGCTTGAAGAAGTGGTTCAAGGAAGCCACGTTGGTGAACCAAGCCTTCATCAAGGACAGCAAGGTCAACGTAGCACAGTACGTTCAGTCCCTGAACGGCGATGCAACCGTGACAGGTTTTTGCCGCGAAGCGTTGGACTAAGTGTTCGGAAAAAAGATTGAAAAGGGCCGCCAAACTGGCGGCCCTTTTTTCATGTCTGAACTTTGATGAATATTCGGATATTTACGGCGTCATGAAGTACAAAAGAATACTCCTAAAACTCAGCGGTGAAGCGTTGATGGGCCAAAAGCAATTTGGCATTGACAACGACCGATTGAAGCAGTACGCGGAGGAAATCAAAACCGTGGTGGATGCGGGGCTCGAGGCGGCCATCGTGATTGGAGGTGGAAACATCTTCCGCGGAGTGCAAGCCGAAGAAGGCGGTATGGAGCGAACCCAGGGCGACTACATGGGCATGTTGGCGACGGTCATCAACGCCATGGCTTTGCAGAGCGCGCTTGAAAGTACAGGAGTGGATACCCGCCTCCAGTCGGCCATCGAGTTGAAACAAATTGCCGAACCATTCATTCGTCGCCGAGCGGTGCGCCACTTAGAGAAAGGGCGTGTGGTGATTTTTGGCGGTGGTACGGGCAACCCGTTTTTCACGACCGATTCCGCGGCTTCGCTGCGCGCCATTGAGATCGATGCGGATGTCATTCTGAAGGGCACCCGGGTCGACGGTATTTACACCGCTGACCCCGAAAAGGATCCCAATGCCAAGCGCTTCGAGACCATTACCTTCGATGAGGTGTATGAGAAGGGGTTGAAGGTGATGGACATGACGGCGATCACGCTGTGCAACGAAAACAAGTTGCCCATCGTCGTATTCGACATAAACAAAAAAGGCAACCTGCACCGCTTGATTTCAGGCGAAGATGTGGGTACTTTGGTTAACGCATAACACGGATATGACGGAGGAAATTCAAATGGCGCTGGAGTCGGCGCGCGGAGCCATGGACAAGGCCATTGGCCACATGGAAACAGAGCTGACCAAGATTCGCGCAGGCAAGGCGCATCCGGCCATGCTGGACAGTGTAATGGTGGAGTACTACGGATCCATGACCCCGCTGACCCAGGTTTCCAACATCAACACGTCCGATGCCCGCACCCTGACCGTTCAAGCTTGGGAGAAAGCCATGCTCGACCCCATTGCCACGGCCATCATCAACGCCAATCTCGGGCTTAACCCGATGAACAATGGGGAGTCGATTTTGATCAACATTCCCCCGCTAACAGAGGAGCGCCGCAAGGACCTCACAAAGCGCGCCCGCGCAGAAGGCGAGCACGCCCGTGTATCGGTGCGCAACGCCCGCAAAGACGCCAACGACTTCATTAAGGCGGCTAAGGCCGACGGCCTGAGCGAAGACCTCGCCAAAGATGGCGAAGCCGAAGTGCAAAAACTGACGGACAGCTACGTCAAGAGAATCGACGACATCCTCGCGAATAAGGAGTCGGACATCATGACCGTTTAAGCATTGAATTCTCGGGCTTTGGCCCGGGCTTCTGCGTCGGCATTGATGAGGGCTTCCAGCCCCGGCTGTCCTTCCCAGTTCACATGACCCAACGCGTGCTCGATGGCTTGGGTCATCCCCGTAAAGGTCAATTCATCTTTTAGGAAGCGCTCTACAGCCACTTCATTGGCGGCGTTCAGTACGGCCGGTGCGTTGCCTTCCTTGTTGCCGGCGTCAAATGCAAGCTGCAAGTTACGGAAGGCATCAAGATCGGGCTTTTCGAACGTGAGTTGCGGGTAGTCGAAGAAGTTGAACCGCTCGAAGGTGTTTTTGAGGCGTTGCGGGTAGCCCAATGCGTACTGGATGGGCAACTTCATATCGGGCAACCCTAGCTGCGCTTTGATGGACCCATCTTCGAATTGCACGCAGCTGTGTACGATGCTCTGCGGGTGCACCACGACCTCGATTTGATCCATGTGCACGTCGAACAACCACTTGGCTTCAATGACCTCGAGGCCTTTATTCATCATGGACGCGCTGTCGATGGTGATTTTGGTGCCCATGTCCCAGTTGGGGTGCTTTAGTGCTTGTGCCTTCGTGACGCTCAGGAGCTCTTCTCGGCTCTTCCCGCGGAATGGACCCCCCGAGGCTGTAAGAATCACTTTCTCGATTGGGTTGAGGACCTCACCGGCGAGACATTGGTAGATGGCGCTGTGTTCGGAATCCACGGGATGGATATCGACCCCAGCGGCCAAGGCTTCTTTCATCACCAAGGCGCCGGCGACGACGAGGGTCTCCTTATTGGCCAGTGCGATGGTCTTTTTGGCGCGGATTGCCCGGAGGGTGGGCCGCAATCCAGCTGCACCGACGAGGGCGGTCAGGACAACCGAAATGCCCTCCATCTCGACGACTTGTTCGAGGGCCTCGGCACCGCCGTAGATCTTGATGCCGTGGTCCCACAGCGCGTCTTTCACTTCACCCAACTGCGAGGTTTCTCCAATAACAACAGCATTAGGCTCAAATTCCAATGCCTGCTTGATGAGCAGGTCCGCATTGCGGTGCGCTGTGAGCACTTCTACGTGCAAGGTGTCGCGCTGTTTCCGGATGACGTCGAGCGCCTGGGTGCCGATGGAACCGGTGCTGCCCAGGATGGCAACGCCACGGGTGGGGGCTGCTTCGTTGCTCACAGGAATCCAAGTTCGAGTTTCGCTTCTTCGCTCATCATGTCCTGCGTCCAAGGCGGATCAAACACTATGTTGACTTTGGCGCCCGAAGCGCCCTCAATGCCGGCGACCTTTTCTTCCACTTCGGCCGGGAGGCTTTCTGCCACCGGGCAATTGGGTGAAGTCAATGTCATCTCGATGTGAACGAATCCGTCGTCCTTGACGACCACCTCGTAGATCAACCCCAGTTCGTAGATGTCAACTGGGATTTCAGGGTCGTGGACCGTTTTGAGGACGGAGACGACGGTGGATTTGGTAAAGGACGCTGGCATGGGGATCAGTTGCGGGCGGAGAGCCACGTTTCAACCTCTTCCAAGGTAAGCGCGGGGATGTCCAATTTGTTCTTCTTTCGGTAGCCGTTCATTTTCTCGCGCAGGCCGCCCGGGGATAGCCCCTTAAGGGCTTCTGGTCGGTCAAATCCAGCGCCGACCAAATGCGGTGTCCACGCTTCAGGCACGCCGAGCGCTTGGAGGCCTTTTTCGTCCGGCCCTTGGTGGAAGACTTCGGGGCGCATTTGCGGGAAGAATAGAACTTCTTGGATGGATATTTGGTTGGTCAGCATCATGACCAGTCGGTCGATGCCGATGCCGATGCCGCTGGTGGGCGGCATGCCGTATTCCAAGGCACGCAGGAAGTCCTGGTCAATGAACATGGCTTCATCGTCGCCGCGTTCGCTGAGCTTGAGCTGGTCTTCGAACCGCTTGCGCTGGTCGTCGGGATCGTTGAGTTCGCTGTACGCGTTTGCCACTTCGGCTCCGTTGATTATCAGCTCGAACCGCTCCGTGTAAGCGGGGTTGTCGCGGTGGACCTTGGTCAGGGGCGACATTTCCACTGGGTAGTCTATGATGAAGGTGGGCTGCACGTAGTGGTGTTCACACTTCTCGCTGAACAATTCATCGATGAGCTTACCCTTGCCCATACTGTCATCGGTTTCGATGCCCACTTGTTCGCACGCGGCACGCAACTCTGCTTCGGACTTGCCGTCAATGTCGACACCGGTATGCTCGAGGATGGCATCGCGCATGGTGACCCGGAGGTAGGGTGGAGCAAAGTCGATTTCCGTACCGTTGAGGTTGGCTTTGGTGCCGCCGTGCACCGCCTCGCTGATGTCGGAGAGCAGGTTTTCCGTGGTCTGCATCATCCAATGGTAATCCTTGTATGCGACGTACAATTCCAACACGGTGAATTCCGGGTTGTGCGTGCGGTCCATGCCCTCGTTCCGGAAGTTGCGAGAGAACTCATAAACACCTTCAAAGCCCCCCACGATGAGCCGCTTTAGGTACAATTCGTTGGCAATGCGCAGGTACAACGGGATGTCGAGCGCGTTGTGGTGGGTCACAAACGGCCGTGCAGCAGCGCCCCCCGGAATGGCTTGTAGCACAGGAGTATCCACTTCCAACCAGCCCTCGCTGTCAAACGACTGCCGGATGATTTGCATGACCTTGGAGCGGGCTTCGAACGTTGCTTTCACGTCCGGGTTGACGACGAGGTCAACGTAGCGCATGCGGTACCGCAATTCCGGATCGGCAAAGGCGTCGTGCACCTTTCCGTCTTCATCCACCTTCACCGCGGGCAGGGGCTTCAACGACTTCGAGAGCACCGTCAATTCCTTGACCATCACACTTTGCTCGCCCGTTTGGGTGGTAAAGGTCTCTCCGGAGATGCCGATGAAGTCGCCGCGGTCGAGAAGCTTCTTGAAGACGGTGTTGTACATCGTCTTGTCCTCGTCTGGGCACAATTCGTCGCGGTTGAGGTACAACTGGAAGGTACCTTCGCTGTCCTGGATTTCGGCAAATGAAGCCTTGCCCATGATGCGGCGGCTCATGATGCGGCCGGCGAGGGTCACCGCCATGCCGTCTTTGAATTCGGCAGCCAACCGTTTCGAGCGATGGGTTACGGTGAATTCAGCGGCGGGGTACGGTTCGATTCCGTGGGCGCGCAAGGCAGCCAAGGATTCGCGTCGGATGCGTTCTTGTTCCGTTCGTTGCATGGCGTAAAGGTAATTCGATGTCGTGTAGGCGCTGTAGCTTTGCGCGGAATAAACGATTGACAACTGCAATGAGATTGAACAATGCAAAACGGGCACTGCTCGTTCCGGCACTTGCCCTGACATGGGCGGTCAACGCTGGGGGGTACTCAGACACCACGAACGTGGTTGTGGCCTTGGATGAAGCCGCGGTCATTGGGGTGGACTTTGAAACCGAAAACTTGACGGATGCACCAAAGTCCTTGACGGTGCTCCAGCCTGCCGAATGGCGATCTTCCGCCTCGATTACCGAAGCATTGGAGTTCATTCCGGGAGTCGATGTCCAGACCCGCGGCGCCTGGGGTATTCAAACCGACATCAGCATCCGCGGTGGTTCTTACGAGCAAGTGGCTTTGCGCGTGGACGGCATGCGCTGGAGTGCGCCGCACACGGGCCACCACCTCATGAACATCCCTATTGATCCCGAGGACTTGGGCCACGTAGAAGTCATGAAATCCGGGGCAGGTCCATGGGCAGGTGTTGGGGCATTTTCCGGCGCCATCAACATGGAAACCAATACCGGTTTGAGCGCCAACCGCGCCAGCTTTACCGCTGAATTGGGCAGCTTTGATTGGCAGCGCGTTCGCGCACACGTAGATTGGAACACCGGCAACGTGAGCCATGGATTGAGCATCAGCCGCGCCACCACGTCGGGCCACATTTCCAATGCCGACGCGACCATCCAACGCTTGATGTACGGATGGTCCTGGTCTACGGGTGCGCAACGGTTCAAAGGCTTGTTGGCGGGTGAGACCAAAGCCTTTGGCGCACAGAATTTCTACACCTCCGTCTACCCGAATCAATACGAGGAGACGGGTGCCGCGGTCGCACAGGTTACGTGGAACATGGACCGCAACGAGTGGCGGTTCAGCGGTGGAGTTCATGGCCGCTTTCACCAAGATCGGTTCGAGCTTTACCGTGAAGGGACGGGTTGGTACGAATTGACGGATGACGGATTTTACGTTGCGTTTTTGCCCATCATGAGTGCGCCGGATACGGCAGGCCTTTATGCACCGGGGTTGTCCTGGTATGCGGGAGCCAATCAGCACCGGTCGTTGGTGGGTGCCGCAAACGGCCTCGCGCAATGGAAATACGGAGACTGGACGTTGTCAGCAGCAGCAGACGTTCGCACGGAATCCATCCAGTCCAACCGACTGGGTCAACCGCTGGAGCGTGCTACAGAAGATAGTCCGTATACCCTGGGCGAAGCACGTCAAAACCTCGATGCCTACGCTTCCGCCAAGTGGTCAACGACCAAGTGGCTGGCCACGGCCACGGCCGGTCTCAATGCCCATTCACGCTTTGGCAATTCCTTCCTTCCCGCTGCGCAGGTGGTGCGCAAATTAGGAACGCATGCGCGGCTTTTTGCTTCTGCCGGACGATCTGTACGCCATCCCTCCTTCACCGATCTTTACTACAACATCGGCGGGGCGATTGGAAGCGACTCCCTGCAATCTGAGTATGCCGACCAGGCTGAAGTTGGGTTCCGGATAGTGATGCAGCCGACAGACGCTTCGAATTTGATTATCGAGGCAACCCGCTTTTACCGCGAGGGCACCAACCTGATTGATTGGGTGCGCTACGATGGAAGCAACGTGTTCGAGGCGGCCAACCTTTCTGAAATTGAGTTCCGAGGTGGCGACCTCTCGGTGCAGTACACGGCGGCTTCGTCCGATGCGCCCCGAATCACCATGGCGCGGGTGTCAGCAACGTGGATGGATGCGGACCGCGCCTCCGCGGGCTTCACTTCCAATTACGTCTTGGACTTTGTCCGGACCAAGTACGATGCGGTGATTCGCCTTGAAGGGGGTAGTCCTTTGGCGTTCACCGTTCGAGGCAGCATGCAAGAACGCAATGGAGTGGCCATGCAATGGGAAGATGCGAAATTCCTCCAGCTGTGGGGCGCCGAGGTGACTTTCAACGGCAACGATGGCGCCCGCCTAGCCTGGCGCGGCAGCGTGCGTTTGGACAACCTGTTTGATGTCCAATACGCCGATCGCGGCAGCGTCCTTCAACCCGGACGCATGGTGCGCGTTGGCCTTACCTTTGAGTGGAAAGAATAATAACAACATGGAGAAGATGCGCAGCCTGATTCAGGCCTTTCCCGCACAACTCAAGCAGGCGTGGGAAACCGCCCAGAGCAGCCCTATTGATTTCAATGGCTGGATGCCTGAAAATGCACTGATTTTAGGCATGGGGGGAAGCGGAATCAGCGGAGCGATCGCCTCGAAAATGCTGGCGGACGCAAGTCCTGTGCCCATCGTTGCCAACAATGATTACACTGTTCCGGCGTGGACCGGCAACGCGACATTGGCAGTAGCCTGCAGTTATTCTGGCAACACCGAGGAGACCTTGGCGGCGCTGGACGCTGCTGTGAAAGCGGGCGCGCAGGTCGTGGCGATTACGTCTGGTGGAAAATTGGGCGAGCTGTGTGACGAACACGGATGGCCCTCGGTTCGAATTCCCGGAGGGAAGCCACCGCGTTCCCAGTTCGGTTTTGCCTTTACCTCGGTTATGCACGTATTGCATGCAGCGCGCTTGGCGCCGGAGGCCATCTACCAAGCGTTCGGTTCTGCGGCGGACCACCTCATAGCGAACCAATCCAATTGCATCGAGCGGGCGGAAGCGCTGGCTGATTTGGTGGAAGGCAAACAGGTTTTGCTGTACAGCGATGCCGCGCAAGAAGGACTGATTATCCGTTGGCGACAGCAACTCAATGAAAATGCGAAGTTGCTGTGTTCTCACCACGTTTTTCCCGAGATGAACCACAATGAATTGGTGGGGTGGGAAACAGGTAATGAAAGCCATGTGGTGCTGATTATTCAAACGCCCGAGGACCACAAACGCACCCGCATCCGAATGGAGGTGTGTATGGAAATTTTCCAGCAGCAGGGGGCTGATGTTGTGGTGGTTGAAGGTGACGGTGGAGATGCGGTGTTACGGTTTTTTGACTTGGTGCACGTGGGCGATTGGCTAAGCCTGGTGCTTGCTGAGCGCGCAGGGTTGGACCCGGTGGACATCAAGAACATCGATCACTTGAAAAACGCGCTGGCGCAAATTCCCTGACCGTGCAGCCGCAGGTTCATTTTCACAACCTTGGTCACCAAGCCTATGAGCCGGTGTGGCGGCAGCAGGAAACGCTGTTGAAGGCAGCGGTGGATTTGAAAATTGCGCGGCGAAAAGCGGGGCTTGAAGGCACCGACCGTAGCGTCGATCCGGCCTTGGGTCTTCCCGAGAATCACCTGTTTTTCGTTGAACATCCGCACGTCCTCACCTTGGGGAAATCGGGCCATGAGGAACACGTAGTCGCTTCGCCCGAACGACTCAATGAGCTTGGGGTGTCGTACTACCCCATCAACCGCGGTGGTGATATCACATACCACGGTCCGGGTCAATTGGTAGGCTATCCCATCCTCGACTTGGAACAGTTTTTCACGGACATCGGGAAGTACATGCGATGCTTGGAAGAGGCTATCATTCGAACCTGCGGGGAGTATGGGGTTGAGGCGGAACGCATTGAGGGACTGACGGGCGTATGGGTTGAGGCGGACAAGGGTTTGGGTGCGCGCAAAATGGCCGCCCTCGGCGTCAAATGCTCGCGGTGGGTGACCATGCACGGCTTCGCTTTCAACCTCAATACGGACTTGGATTTCTTCGACTTGATTGTGCCTTGCGGCATCGGTGACCGAGGGGTCACCTCCCTAGCCCGGGAATGCGGCCGATCCATTGATGAAGCAGAGGTGCAGGCTCACATGCTTCGCCACTTGACGGATATTTTTGGGTGGAAGTTGATCCGCGTGGATTGAAATGGCCGTGAATTGCGGAAATTCGTACAAATGAATGCCTCATGAAAGCGATAAAGGTGCTGTTGTCGATGCTGGCTTTGCTCGTGATCGGCCTGTACGTCTCAGGCCACGGGTACATTGTTGCCGGGATGCAGGAAACCTATTTCCGGGGGTGGAAGAACTCCAATATCGACGACATCGAGTTCCGGGATTTGCGGACGATTACTGCGGCAGAGAACCCGTCGCCTTGGATTTACCAACCCGTCTGGAACGCAGAATTCAGTGCCGAAGATGCGGCTTGGCATGAGGAGTACATGTCGGCTGCCTTTCTCGTTTTGCAAGGCGACACATTGCGGTTTGAGCGATACTGGCAAGGCTTCGACGAGCACATAGTTTCCAATTCGTTTTCGGCGTGTAAGAGCATCGTGGCTATGGTCGTTGGATTGGCCGTTCAAGAGGGGCTGGTGGACGTAGAGGACGAGATTGGCGAGTATATCCCCCGCCTCGCCGGTGCGGCTGGAAAAGGATTGACGGTGGAGGAAGTTTTGCAAATGCGCACCCACATACCCTTTGGTGAGGATTATAACAACCCGTTCGGTTTCATGGCCAAGGCATACTACCGCGACAACATGCAGGCCCTGCTTGAGCAGTATGAGGTGCCCGATGAACACGGAAGTATATGGCATTATCAGGGCGGCAACACGATGTTGTTGGGCGAATTGGTGGCCAATTTGGGGCGTGGCACGTTGAGCGAATGGGTGGAGCGGTATTTGTGGCAGCCCATGGGCGCTCAAGATGACGCGTTTTGGGGGCTGGACGCGCCCGATGAGGCCGGGGGTATCGAGCGGTGTTTCGCCATGTACTATGCGACGGCGCGGGACTTTGCGCGGTTTGGAAAACTGCTTAATCACTATGGAGATTGGAATGGCACCCAGCTGCTGGATTCGAATTTTGTTGCGGCGATGGTGCAGCCCATCCCTGCTCGAACAGATGCGTGTGGCGCTGAGCATTACGGGTATCAGATCTGGTTGGGCGAGACAGAGGATGGGTTGGCGTTCAGTTGCATGGAGGGCCTGCGCGGCCAGTTCATTGTATCCGTTCCCGCGTTGGATTTGGTTGTTGTGCGAACGGGCTTTGATAAGGACATGCGCAACACGGATGCGCTGCCTTCGTGTGTCTACCGCATGATTAACATGGGGCGTGGGATGTTGGCCCAGGGCTGAGTGCCCCGGCACCTGCACAGCGACGGCTTATCTTTGCTGTCCCATGGCGAAGCAAGACATCCGAACCCTCACTTCCAGCGAGCTCAAGGAAGCCATTGTGGGACTGGGCGAAAAGGCGTTTAGGGCCAAACAAATTGAGGAATGGCTTTGGACCAAAGGGGCGGCTTCTTTCGAGCAGATGAGCAACCTCTCGAAAGGGTTTCGCGAGCGTCTGGATGCGGCGTTTGAATTGAACCGTATCGAAGTGGCGGACCAACAGTTCAGCAGCGATGGTACCATCAAATGCGCGTTTGATGTGCGCGCAGGCCAAGTTGTAGAGGGGGTGTTGATTCCTACGTCGAAGCGCATGACAGCGTGCATTTCTTCCCAGGTCGGATGCAGCTTGGCGTGCAAGTTTTGTGCAACGGGTCGGCTCAAGTTGCTCAAAAACTTGAGCGCTGGAGAGATCTACGACCAGGTTGAAATGATCCGGGACATGGCGAAAGAGCATTACAATCAAGGGCTGACGAACATCGTCTACATGGGCATGGGCGAACCGCTGTTGAATTACCGCTCCGTACTGGAATCGGTGGAGCGAATCTGTGGCGATCCGGGGCTGGCCATGTCGCCGAAACGAATCACGGTAAGCACGGCGGGGATTGCGAAGGCCATCAAGCGACTTGGGGATGATCAGGTCCGGTTCAATCTGGCCCTCTCATTGCATGCGGCGAATGACGAAAAACGCAACCGCATCATGGCCATCAACGAATCCAACAACCTGGAGGCGCTGGCCGAAGCGCTGCAATATTTCTACGAGAAGACCGGAACGCGGGTAACGTTTGAATACATCATCTTCCGCGACTTCAATGACCAGCTGGAGGATGCGCAGGAGCTGGCGAATCTTTGCGCCTGTGTTCCATGTAAGGTCAATGTGATTGAATACAATCCCATCGATGGCGGTGAATTTCAGCAAGCCGCACCAGAGCGGGTGGACGCTTTTGTCGGGTTGCTCGAAAGCCGCAACATCATCGTGAATGTCCGCCGGTCCCGCGGAAAAGACATCGATGCTGCCTGTGGTCAATTGGCCAACAAAAACGCAGCGGCAACGCCGCAGTTAAAAGAAGGCTAAGCGGCGGCTTCAATCCAATTTGAGCACTGCGAGGAAGGCGGATTGGGGCACTTCGATGTTACCCACCTGACGCATGCGCTTTTTTCCCTTTTTCTGCTTTTCGAGTAACTTCCGCTTCCGGGTGATGTCCCCGCCGTAGCATTTTGCGGTGACGTCCTTTCGAACGGGCTTGATGGTCTCACGCGCGATGATCTTAGCTCCGATGGCTGCTTGGAGCGCAATCATGAATTGCTGACGTGGGATGAGCTCTTTCAGCTTGAGGCAGATTTTCTTGCCTAGGTTAAAGGCGTTGTCCCGGTGAATCAGAGCGCTCAATGCATCGACTTTATCGCCATTCAACATAATGTCCAATTTGACGAGGTTGGACGGTTTGTATTCGTCCGGGAAGTAATCAAACGATGCATACCCACGGGAGACGGACTTCAGTTTGTCGTAGAAGTCAAAGACAATTTCGCCAAGGGGCATGCTGAAGCTCAGTTCGACCCGGTCTGAGGTCAAATACACCTGGTTACTCAACACTCCGCGCTTCTCAATGCAGAGGCTCATCACCTGGCCTATGTACTCACTTTTGGTGATGACCTGGGCCTTGATGAACGGCTCCTCCACATGATCGAGGTGGTTCGGTTCAGGCAGGTCGGACGGGTTATTGACGATGTGCTTCTCGCCGTCTTTGGTGAAGGCGTAGTAGCTCACGTTGGGAACGGTGGTGATGACCGTCATATCAAATTCTCGTTCCAAACGCTCTTGGATGATTTCCATGTGGAGCATCCCTAAAAAGCCGCAGCGGAATCCGAATCCGAGGGCGGCCGAGGATTCTGGCTCGAATACGAGTGATGCATCGTTAAGCTGGAGCTTCTCCATCGAGGCACGCAGCTCTTCATAATCTTCGGTGTCGACGGGGTAGATACCGGCAAAAACCATTGGCTTGACGTCTTCAAATCCTTTCACCCGGTCTTGGCAGGGGTTTTCTTTGAGCGTGATGGTGTCACCCACTTTGACTTCGCGGGCGTTTTTGATGCCGGAAATGATGTAACCTACGTTGCCCGCTGTCATCTCTTTGCGGGGCTGAAGGTCCATCCCGAGCACCCCAATCTCGTCGGCTTCGTACTCGCGGTTGGTTGCGAAGAACTTCACCTGATCTCCTTTTTTGAGCCGGCCGTTGAGTATGCGGTAATACGCGATGATGCCTCGGAAGGGGTTGTAGACGCTGTCGAAAATCATGGCTTGTAGCGGGGCTTCCGGGTCGCCCTTCGGTGCAGGTACGTGCGCTACGATAGCTTCGAGGATGTTCTCGACGCCCAATCCCGTTTTGCCACTGGCGGGTATGATGTCGTCCATGGAACAGCCGATGAGGTCCACAATTTGATCGCCAACTACTTCGGGGTCGGCGGAGTCCAAATCCATCTTATTGAGGATTGGAATGATTTCTAAGTCGTGCTCAAGCGCTAAGTACAAATTCGAAATCGTCTGAGCCTCAATGCCTTGCGTGGCATCTACGATAAGCAATGCTCCTTCACACGCAGCGATGGAACGGGATACTTCGTAGCTGAAGTCCACGTGCCCGGGAGTGTCAATCAAATTGAACACATATTCCTCTCCATCTTCGGCTTTGTAAGCCATCTGAATGGCGTGGCTTTTGATGGTAATTCCTCGCTCGCGTTCGAGGTCCATATCGTCGAGCGCTTGGTCCTGCATCTCCCGCTCTGTAATGGTTCCAGTGGTCTGGAGCAGGCGGTCGGCCAAGGTGCTTTTCCCGTGGTCGATGTGGGCAATGATGCAGAAGTTTCGAATGTTTTTCATCGCTCGCGATTAGGGCACAAAATTAGCGCGGAATGCCCAGCATCTTTGAGATTGCGAGCGGGTTATTTATTTGGGTCGCCTGATGCCTTATATTTACGAACTCTTTGGACGTTTCTGCTGTGGAAAACTACGCGAACGCCTTAGGCGCCTGACAAAAGAAAACCTGCTTTCATGACGCGATTCATTTTGACTTTGATTTTGAGTGCTGCCACAAGCATGGCGGTTGCCCAGCTCGATTATTCAACCCATGATGGTTCCGCTCCGTATGTCCAACCGTCTGAAACGACGGTCGACGGCATCCTCGATCGGTATGGCTCATTCAAAGGAGCCGTATTGAACATGACCCGAGAAGAATGGGAAATTATCCGTTCTTGGGAAGCGTATGATCACAGCGGGGCCAAGCGCATTTTGAAAGAGCATAAAGACAAGTGGCAAGCGGCGCACGCGGACGAGATTGCGGAGCGCAAGGCAAGCCGAATGCTGATCACGACCAGCGGTTGTGATTGCTGGGTGGAGCCGGACGAATCGTATACCCAGATTACTGAGGACGATCAATTTTACCTATCGGGTGCTGGCATCAACGTGGATTACTCCACCGAACCCATCCCAATGGGATTTGATTTCGAGATGTACGGTCAGACCTTCTCTGAGTTTTACCTTAATTCGAAAGGCTCGATTTCTTTCGACGACTACACCATCGATTGGACGCCAGAAGAATTTCCATTTACGACGGATGAGGTGTACCAAATCGCCGGTTTTTGGGGAGACTCAGACTACCGCGTGTCAGGAGAGGTCTATTACAAGATCACCCAGAACGAAGTGTTTATCAATTTTGTTGATGTAGGTTACTACAACCAAGGCGAGGACCTGTTTAATTCCTACCAAATCATCATCACTAGTGATGACTCCGACTACCTTCCGGGGGACGCCAACACTCAAATGTGTTATTCGAACATGGACTGGGCGCACGGGGATATAGGTGGAAGTAATGGGTGTTGCGGAAACACACCTGCGACAGTTGGTATGGATACTCCAGGTGATACCGGCCCTTACCTGCAGTTCGGAAGATTCAACACCTTGGATGATGTATACAACGGCCCCGCCGGCTCCGGTGATGGGTATGATGACGGAGTGAACTGGCTGGACTACAGAAGCTTCATCATGAATTCAGAAGGAGATACAGAGAACCTAGCGCCGTTCCCAACGGCCAACGTGGGTTGTGATACGCTGATTATGTGCCTCGGTAATACGTACGAACTGGATTTGGGCTTCTTGGGGCCAGAACCCGGTCAAACAATCACGGTTACGTCGACGGATTTGCCCGGGTGGGATTACACCATTACAGAGGGCGACGATGTCACTACTATCACAGGGATATTTACGGCGCAGGCTTCCAACGTTGGCTTCCAAGAAATCATCATCACGGCTACGGATAATGGTTCTCCTGTTGGCGAGACGGTTAATACGATTTACATTGAGGTGCTTGACATCGAACTCCCGACGTTAACGGTAGATGGCAACACGGCCATCTGCGCCGGAGGCGAATTGGAGTTGACGGCGACGGGCGATTTTGACGAGATCATTTGGTCGAACGGTACCGTTGGAAATACTAATACCTATACCTTCGGCGGAACGTTCTTTGTCACGGGTTACATCGACCAGTGTCAGGTTCAAGAAGAGTTTTACGTAGATCAAAGCCCCTACTTCTTGCCAGATGTGGTTGTTGACCCACCGGCGGTATGCCCCGGGCAAACGGCCATAGCCGTGGTGGATTCGCTGGAGCAATTGGATTATGCCTCGTACCAATGGGATGCCGATTGGAACGGATTAGGAGGTGAAGTGGTGTCCTATGTCGGCGACGCGGGTGCTGAATTGACGGCGGGAACGTACCGGCTTTTGGTGACGGATGAGGACGGCTGCCAAGGACAACGCGTTTTCATCATCGAAACCGTTGGCTCGTACATCCCTGAAGTCACGGTCGACCCCTTCTGCGATGGCATTCCGGAAAATGTGGTCTTCGAAGGGGGGTATTCTAGCCCACAAGAAGGGGCGCTACTGATTTACATGAGCTCCAATGAGGACTCGGGCTGGGGAGGTAGCTACCTAGAACTCATCATCAATGGCGAAGACAGCTACATCTTAACTTCATTCGATGCGTTTGAGCAGTTCGACTTCGATATAGTCGCTGGTGACGAGATTGAAATCATTTTTTATGAGGATGCAAGCATCGACAGTGATGTACTCTCGGTATCTGTATACAACTGTGGGTTCTTGAATGCTACGACCATCAGCGATTTGTCAGTGGGGACCATTTTCTCGTCAGCTTCCGAGTGCGAAGCGTCGCCAGCGACGGGAACGTGGCAATGCCTCTCCGGCCCTGAGCCATGGTCCTTCTCGAATGTTAATGAATACGACACAGAATTCTCGCCTTCGAGTTATGGCTTGTACGAGATCTGCTTCACCGAGGAGACCTGCGAAACAGACTACTGTTACGATATCGAAATCACCGAAGATCCGTCTGTATCCCTCTCTGTTCTTGACGACTTGCTATGCAACGGTGAAAGTGAAACGGTCTTTGCGGAAGTGGAAGACATCGGTGGCACAGCCGAATTGAATTGGTCCGCTCCCGGGGAAGATGGGGTAGCTTCGAATGATTACTCGTTCTCAACAACGACAACGTACAATGCGTCAATTGTGGTTACCAACGGCTGCGGTTCGGCTTCCGCGTCTGTTCCCTTGTATTCGCAGTACACGCCGGACCCAAGTCTGGAGGATGCAAGCCTTTGCGACGGGGGTGAGGTCTACCTCGACCCGACCAGTCCGGACACGGACGACTTGAACTTTGAGTGGTACCTCGACGGGGACTTGATTCCCGGAGAAATTGCGGAAGAGTACACAGCCGTGAGCACGGGGGAGTACTGTGTGGAGGTCACTAACCAATGCGGCTCAGGTGAGGCGTGTGCCAATATCACGATTGTGGGAGACATTCCGCCACCGCTCGAAAGCATGACCATCGACTGCTTGGGTGACGGGTTTGCTTCTGTCATTCCGGATTTGCCGGAGGGGTATACCGTGGTCTGGCCGGACGGCTCGACTGACCTGACATGGCAGGTGGATGACGCGAGCATTTACGATGGGACGGAGATTTGCCTCGACTACACGGATCCGTTTGAATGCGAGACCAATACGGTGTGCAGCTACTTGTACATTGGATTGCCGCCTACCATCGAGCCGGAGCCGATTTTAGTAGATGATAACGATGTTGATTACTGGCAGTGGTCGAATCCGTTCCGCCTCATTGAAGCAACGCAGGCCGGTAATAATGACGGACCTCACTTGACCCTGTGCCCAGAGGTGGAGTATGAGTTTGACCTGAACGCACAAACATGGAACGGTACAGATTGGATCGACGGTGCGGGCGAGTACGAGTGGTGGGTCGAATGTCCAGACACAACGATTTACTTCGGTGATCCGCAAGATGCGATGACCGTTATCAGTTCGATGCTTAACCAGAATTGCTGGGAATACGGCATTGCATTGGTGGGGTCGGCCATCAACCCGTGTGCAGTGGGAGGAGTGCGTGAGGAGTGGGACGTCATCGTTGATTACTGCGAGCTCGTCGTGCCCAATGTCTTCACACCAGACTACGGTGATCCCTTGAACGAGGATTTCCACATTCAAGGATTGGAGGTTTACGACAACGTCCGCCTGCGCATTTACAATCGCTGGGGTCAGTTAGTTTACTCAGACGACAATTACCGCAACGAAAGCGCTTGGCGTCCGAATAACGGCGAGACCGGCACTTACTGGTATACCATGAGCCTGCCCAATGGATTTGACTACAACGGGCACGTGACTATTTTGCGCGACAACTGATCGAGCGTTGGCTAAAGCAAAGACCCATTACGTCTGTACGGCTTGTGGCCAAGAATCAGTGCAATGGGTAGGCCAATGTCCTTCGTGCAAAGCGTGGAATACATTGGAGGCCTTTACGGTTCGCCCCAATACGCCTAGCGAACGCCGGCAGCGCGGCTCGCTCCGGCCTGTTGAGGCCAAATCGCTCGCGGATGTCGAAGCCCTCGAATTGGGCCGGAATCCGACAGGTGACGCAGAATTGGACCGCGTGTTGGGACAAGGCGTTGTTCCAGGTGCCGTGGTGCTGCTAGGTGGTGAACCGGGCATCGGAAAATCCACCCTGATGCTTCAGTCAGTACTGCATATGGCCGCACACTCCCAACGCATCCTCTATGTTGCAGGCGAAGAGAGCCCGGAACAGGTCCGCATGCGGGCCGAGCGATTGGGAACGGTGTCGCCGTCGCTTTTTGTGTTTGCTGAGACGGACGCCCAAGCGGTGCTGCGTGAATTGGAGGCGAATAGGCCGGATGCAGTTATCATCGATTCCATTCAAACAATGTTCCTCCCTGAAGTGGAGTCCGCCCCGGGTTCGGTGGCGCAGATTCGGGAGACGGCTGCGGCGTTCACGCGGTTTGCGAAGCAGCATCACGTCCCGGTGTTTTTTATCGGCCATATCACCAAGGAAGGCTCGTTGGCCGGACCGAAGGTGCTCGAGCACATGGTGGATGTCGTCCTTCAATTTGAAGGGGAACGCCACCACGCCTACCGCATGTTGAGGGCCGCTAAGAACCGATTTGGAACCACCGCTGAGCTCGGCTTGTACGAGATGCGAGGATCGGGACTGAAGGCTGTGGATCATCCGACCGATGCCCTGTTGGGCCAGCGGTCGGAAGCGAATGCACTGAGCGGTACGGCGGTATCGGCAGCCCTTGAAGGGGCGCGTCCGATGCTTGTCGAAGTGCAAGCGTTGGTCTCAACGGCGGTGTACGGTACGCCTCAACGCTCGGGCACGGGATTTGATCTGCGCCGGTTGAACATGCTGTTGGCGGTCTTGGAAAAGCGCTGTGGTTTCAAGCTGGGATCGAAAGACGTGTTTCTCAATTTGGCGGGCGGCTTGAAAATTCAAGATCCGGCCATCGATTTGGCGGTTGTTGCTGCCATCTTGAGCAGCGTATTGGATGTTCCGCTGCCTTGGGGGACCGTGTTCGCTGGAGAAGTGGGACTGACGGGCGAGATTCGTCCTGTGCCGCGCATGAACCAGCGCATTGCGGAGGCGAGCCGATTGGGGATGAAACGGATGTTTTTCAGCGGTCACGCGCACAACATTGAGGTACCGAAAGGCACAGCGATGCAGTTGGTGGGCGTCCAGCAGGTCAGCGATTTGCACGGCCGCTTATTCTGAGTTTACGCTCTACCGGCGACGATGACCACGAACTCGCCCTTAGGTTCGTGCTGGCTGAAATGCTCCAGTACGTCCGCCACCTTTCCGCGAACGGTTTGTTCGTGGAGCTTGCTGATCTCTCGAGAGCAAGCCACCCACCGCTCTGGGCCGCAGTGCGTTTCCAATTCTTGGAGCAGCTTGACAATGCGGTGCGGGGATTCGTAAAACACCACCGTGCGTAGTTCCTCCGTGAGTAAGCTCAGGCGCTTTTGGCGGCCTTTTTTGTGCGGGAGGAATCCCTCGAAAACAAACCGGTCGCAAGGGATTCCCGAGGTGACCAAAGCGGGCACGAAGGCCGTTGGGCCTGGTAGGCAGACCACGGGAATGTCGGCTTCCACGCAGGCGCGTACTAATAAGAAAGCCGGGTCGGATATGCCAGGCGTTCCGGCATCGGAGCACACGGCAAGGGATTGTCCATTGTACAGGGCTTGCACCCATCCGGAGGTGGATTTGTGTTCGTTGTGCTGGTGGAATGCCTTTAGCGGTGTATCGACGCCGAAATGCCGAGTCAATTTCCCTGTAATTCGCGTGTCTTCGGCCAATATGTAGGCCACTTCCTTCAATACGTCAACGGCTCGCGGCGTGAAGTCGGAGAGGTTTCCGATTGGGGTGGGAACCAAATAAAGGGTGCCGAAGGCGCGGTTGGCGGTGCTCATGCAGTTGCAAATAAACGCCGCACCAAGGAAAGGAATTCTCCCCCGCCGTTTTCCTCGTCGCCCCAGTCCACATCTCCCGCGGTTTCGAGGATCAAAATTTGTGCCGCTTCAAAGTTATCACTCGCCTCCAGCGCGTCGCAAAGCGTCAGTAAGGCCGGGACGTCGCCGTCGGTCAAAAGCGAGGCAAAGCGAACGCGGTTGTTGATGCTCAGGCTGTTTTTTAGGCTTTCGAGTCGTTGTTCGCTGAGGCGCTCGGCCAACGAGGCCCCTGCTGCCGGTAGGGGCGCTGGATCCTCAATGGTCTCCTCGGCTGCTTCTACCTCGAGGGGCGGGGGCTCCACATGCGCTGGAGCGACGGGCTCCGCTGCTAGAGCGACCTCGGCTTCGACTTCCACTTCTTCGACGGGAGGCCTAGTCACCGCCAATTCACTGGCGTATTCGGCGATGGCAATGGCCCGTTGGGCGCTGTGCAGCGCGGCGTAGAGTTCGGCCCATTCGGGCGATTCATCTCCGAGCAAATCTTGGCATCGATCCAGCGCAGTGCGAGCGGCTTGCAAATGGGAAGTGGTGGTGTCGCTCATGGATGTGATTTTCGGAACAGTTCCTTCAACAGGTCTTTTTCCCGTTGAAAATTCTCTTTTCGGTGGTTTTTCTGGGCTTCACGGTCCCAGGCGTAAGTGGGGTCTTCTATGGTTCCTGTCATGGACACGAAAAATTGGTGGCCCAATCCGTCGTCGGTGATGGTGCCAAATTCGCTTTCGCTGGCGGCACGCAAATCGCGCAAGGCGAACCCCAGCGTGTAGTCAATCGAGGAATCGAACCGGTACTCACCTTCAAGCGTGATATTCATAGCTGATGATCGGATGTCGGTGTGCGGCAATTGCACGGTGCCGCTGGAGATGTAGATCGGCGATTCGATCTGCTCGAATTCCACGTGTTTGAGCCGTAAAGCTAGGTCATCTGGGTCGACTAGCGGTGCCATGAGCCGGTTGCTGCGGAGGTAATTGGCGATTTCTTGGAAGGCTTCGAGGTTGCTGATTTCACCAGAGCGAATGGTGGCAGAGCCCAAGACATCGAGGCTTTCGGATTTCCAATTAAATGCGTCATCGATGTCCAATTGCACTGAACCCGAGGCGTCGAAGGCTCCGGTCAAATGCTCCGCTCGCAGGGTGGCTTGGTCAAAATTGTCAAAAGACTCAAAGAGGCCGGGCAGATCGCATGAAGCCGCGGTGGGATGCAGCATGAGCTTGGCACGCTGCCCTTCAGAATGGAATGTCAACGACCCATCTCCGCTGAGGAGCCCATCTAGCGTTTCCGCACGAAAGCGCGGCACCTCCCATCCGTTTCCATTGCCTTCCAAAGCCAGTGAAGCAGCCGCTAATTTCCAACTGTCGTACTGGATGGTACCGATGGCTACCTCGCACTGCACCTGCATGCCGACAGGAAGCCGCAACGACGCGAGAGAGACAGAGCCGGTGTCTGACGAGTGAAAGGTCAATTCGGGAAGCGTAAGGGAACCGGTCCATTGCGAGCGAGGTGCATCCCGCAGTGGAAGCTGCCCCTGGACATTGCCTGTTACAGTGATTCCGCCCCATGTGCCGTCGAAGGCATCAACAATGAGGTCTGCGCCGTGGACCGACCCATTGCCCGATGCGGTCCAAGGGGTCGCTTGCAGAGATCCTGATCCTTCCGCCAAAGACCACAGTCCATTCCAGTCCATCGCGCCTGACCGTTTCCGTGTGACCATCCCATGCCACTGCAACTGCCCGCTGGTGGGCCAGTTGCCCGGGAACAGCGCTTTCAAATCAGCATCCGGCCACTCCACGCTGCCTTGCCCCGTGGCTTCGAAGCTTCCTGTATCAAAGAGAATTCGCTCCACTTTACCGGACCAATCGATGCCGTTCGTGCGCAACGCTACGTGTGTAGCGTCAGCACGCCATTCCCCTCCTTCGTGTTTCACCCAGAGGCGCGCGTCGCCTTGAACCTGAAGCGTCTGATCGCCGAACGGTAAGTTCCAACGGGCAGGCGCCAAGACCCAATTGGATTTGAAGGTCCGGCCATCCCACGTGAACGTCCCGTCGGCCGTGGCATCGGAGTTGAGGGCATCGTAAATTGAGGGTAACGCCACCGCCTCACGTAACGCCTTAACGTTGGCCGATTCGACCGCTCCTTGCACCGTCCATTCAGCATTTCGAGTGGCCTCAATGGACGCCTCTACCCCCAACCATTGCAAGGAAGAGATGGACACGTGAGCGCTGTCTTCAGCGGCATTCCAATCGACCTGCCCCGAGCACGTTAACGGTTCCGACGTTGCGAAGACTTTGGTATCCACTGCAGCGAATTGCCCAGCTCCCGTGGCACGGAGCCCGGTCTCTGTCCAGTTCAATCGCAGTGCGGCCTTATCTACCCCAATGACCTGCCCGTCGATCGACAGCTGAACGTTGGTGAGTGCCAACTGGTCGATGGCAAAATTCTCGTTATCGGCGTCCTCGTTGCCTGCATTCCAAACCTGGGTATTCCATCCGTTTGCATTGGATGCCACTGACAGGGAGGCGTTGCTCACGTCCAGCGCGGTGAGTTGGTAGTTGCCGCCGATGAGTTGAAGGGCGTTGCACGTGACGGAGAGTTCGTGCGCTTTGAGGAGGGTGTCGGTGGGCGAATGCGATCCCAGCAGCCATGCGTCGTGCAAAACAAGCGAAACGTTGGGGAAATGCGACAGGAGGTCCACGTCGATGTAATCGATGTGGGCAGCGGTCAGGAGGTGAGCCTCCAGGCGTTCAATTAATGCACGTGAGAGCCGGTCTTGGTTGAACGCAACCCATCCCGCGCCTGCACCTGTCAAGAGCAGGACGGCGGCAAGTATTCCCCATACGAGTGCGCGTGTTTTGGCCATGGTATCAGTCCTTCGAATCTACAGTGTTCAACGGCGGCTCGTGCAGAAGCATTGTGCGGAGTTTGCACACTTTGAAGTGGAACACGCATCTTTGTTCCATGAAGAAACGAACGTTCATCAAATTGGCGGGAGCCGTAAGCGCGGGCATGCTAGTAGCGCCTTTTGTAGGTTGCGGAAGCAGAGCAGACAGAAGCCCAAAAACGGAGGCGCCACGGCCTTTTAGGTTCGACCAGGAGCCATTGGGATACGATGTGGCGGCATTGGCGCCAAAGATTGATGCGGTGACCATGGAGATCCACTATGGCAAGCACCATGCCGGATATGTGCGTAAACTCAATAACGCTTTGCATGCTGCGGAGGGGGCACACGACGGAAAAGAGTTGATCGAATTGCTCTCAGGTCTGACGCCGGATCAAACGGCCCTTCGCAACAACGGCGGCGGGCACTATAATCACACTCTGTACTGGCGAGTTTTGACGCCGGGCGGTGCACCGGCACCGGAGGGCATACTGAAGGAGGAGCTGGAAACCACCTTCGGTTCTGTGGGGGCCTTTGCCGAGCAGTTCGCAGCAGCCGGAGCAACGCAGTTTGGAAGCGGATGGGCGTGGCTCATTCGCAATGCAGAGGGTCAATTGGAAGTGACCAGTACGGCCGACCAGGACAACCCTTTGATGGCCAACATTGTCGAGCGTCCAGGAACGCCATTGCTCGGGATGGATGTTTGGGAACACGCGTATTATCTCAATTACCAGAACCGACGCAAGGACTACATCCAAGGCTTTTTGAGCCTTGTGAATTGGGATGAGGTGGCGTTGAACGCGAAAAGCTAAGGCGCGAAGCGTCAGAGTTCGATCCGCCGCAGGGTGTATGACTCAGTGGCCCCCCTTTCGGTGATTAATTTTCGAAAGGCGGCGTTGTTTTGCGGAGCCAAGGTGTAAGCTTTTACCCCGAGTTCTTCGTCGCGCGTGAACTCCGTAATAGAGCTATCATTCAGGATGGTGCTCCACACCGCTACTTTGGATTCCTCAGACCCATCGAATGTCCAGAACTTCAACTCGTCTTTACAACGCCGTCCAAGCAGGACGCTCCATTTGCCGTTCTCTTGCGGCTGGTTGAGCACTAAGTGGCCGTGGAAGCGGCGCAGCAGGACATCTTCGCTGAGGGCCACCTTTTCCAAATTGTCCCCCTCGAAGTAACACTCACCAATGGTGATGGTAATGTCCTTGCCATCGGACCACGTTCCGCGCCATGTGGAGGGAAACTTGGGGAGGTCTCGACGGTTCAAGGGCATGGGCTCAGTGAAGGTGACGTTGGAGCAGCCGCTCCACACCATGGCGCTGAGCAAAAACAAAATGACGAAGCGGGAAGGAGTCATGGTCAAGAAGCGGATCAAATAAAGAGGATGGCGGCGATGCCCGCCGCCAAGCAGTAAACGGCAAAAACGTTGAGGTTCGTACGCTTGACCAATCGGATCATCCATTGGCAGGCAGCCCAACCGCTGACAAAGGCGGCCACGGTTCCCGCAGCGTAGGCGACGCCGTTGAAGGCTTGTTCACCGACACCTGCTTCCATTACATCTTTCAACTCCAATGCGGTCGCACCGATGATAACAGGCAACGCCATGAGAAAGCTGAAACGAGCCGCTTCTTCCCGTGGGATTCCCAGTGCTACCGCAGCGCCAATGGTTGAGCCCGAGCGGCTGATTCCTGGCACAATGGCCAGCGCCTGGGCCAGGCCAACCCCGAGCACGCGCCTCCAAGTGAAGTCGCTCGAAGCGTTGCGGGGAATGCGTTCTGATGCGTACAGGATGAGCGCAGTGGTGCACAGCGACCAACCCACGCGGTGAGGGTGTTCCAAGAAGGCTTCCTCCAGAAAATCCCGCAGGGTGAAGGCCACGGCCACTGCGGGCAGGGTCGAAAGCGCGAGCCAGAAGATGTAGGTGTGGGATGATGTGCGCTGGGCTACATCGGATGTGAATGCGCCGGCAATCAACTTCGCGATGTCCTGCCGAAAAACCACCAAGGTGCTGCACGCGGTCGCTCCGTGCACCAAGATGCTGAAGGTGAGGTCAACGTCTTCGAGGCCGAACAGGGCCTTGCCCAGCTCGAGGTGCCCCGAACTGCTCACCGGCAAAAACTCCGTGAGTCCTTGTACAATTCCCAGAACAATGGCCTCCCAAAGGGACATCAGCGCTTTAGTATGGCGTAGAAGATGGTTCCGTACCCCAAGAGCACGACGATGGGTGCAATGGTGATGCGGCGGGTGCTGAAAATCTCCTCACTGAACGCGGTTGGATCATC
>CALGDB010000257.1 GCA_937884175.1 uncultured Flavobacteriales bacterium | reverse complement strand
GGCCAATGGCATTCCCCTCATCATGGAAACTTCCGACCGTGGCATGATTGACATCGAACGCTACGATGCGGCGGATACGCCGTTCTTGCATGGCCGGATTTCCGACATCATGCTCGAAGCTATGCGTAATGCCTCGGCTTGGGAGCCGAGGTTTTTCGATGCCTTCATCGATGTGAGCAAAGCATCGGAGCGCGGCGTGGCGAGTTTGCAAGCCGTCGGGACGACGCTGGTCGGCTGGCCCCAATTGTATACCGATGTTGCCGCTGGCGGTGCCCATGCGGCTCAAGTCATCCGAAGCATTTTTCTCGGTGAGCACATTCCAGATGCTCGCTATTACCTCGAATGGAATGAGCAGCTCCTTGAATCCGTCAATTGATCGCGCCCGACAGGCAGAGCGCATTGCCGAGGCTGAAGTGCACGTATTCCGTGCCGACCAGCATGCGGACATCTGCCATGAATTGGTGGACGGCCACCAGGCGGTGCTTCAGGCGTTTGGTATTAAGAAGTTGACCAGCTTCAACAGCGATTGGATCGGGAACTCCAACGTCATCGTCATTGCAGCGTTGGGGCAAGGAACTGGTGTTGACGGTCGCAGCCGTCGCGTGCTTGGCGGTGCACGTATGCACGGTGCTCAAACCGTCGATCAACTGCCGTTGATGAAGGCCATTGGTGGCCAAGACCCCCAACTCGGCGGGCACATGGAACGCTACGTGGAGGAAGGGGCTTTCGAATTGGGGGGGATGTGGAACAGCATTGAAATGGCCGGGATGGGCGTAGAAGCGACCTTCTTGATCCAGGCGGCCATGGCCACCCTGACTTTGGTCGGGGGGCGTCATTTGTTCGCCTTGACTTCACCGGTTACCCGGCGTATGCAAAAGCCGCTCGCATTCTTCACAGAAGAGGGCATCGGGGATAATGGGTATTTCACCTACCCCACACCCAAGCTGCGAGCGACCATAGCCCGGTACACCTTCCCCGAACAACTCGAAGATGCCCAGCCCGAGGTTCGGTCGTTGCTCGAAGGCATTTGGCAAGACCCCGAAGGCATGGTGCACCAGGTGCACGGTCCCAAAGGAGAGTTGAACCTTAAATTCAGACTGGAGGTGTGATGGCCATTGCCACAAGAACGCGGCATTGGCGCGCGTGGTGCGTTTTGGTGTTCATTGGGGTGGCTACAGCCGGTGCAGCACAATCGCTCATCGGAAAACGTGTCGAGGTCCTGCAAGACTCTTTGCAAGCAGACCTTATGGGATTGTCCGAAGTCATTGAGTACGATGCGTGGGACCCAGCTAACCAGACCGTACCGAGCTTGGGACTTTCCGAGGATATCAGTTGGATCCGGTTGAAGTTGGACAGCCGCAGCGAGAACGGCCAGCTCATCGAGATTCAAAACGCAGGCATTGATGAATTAACAGGTTACATGGTCTGCGACGGCAAGGTGATTGCGACCTACGACCGCGGCGTATTGCAAGATGGAGCCAACGACGGGGCCTTCGGCACGTATCCCACTTTTCCCATTCCATTGGTCGAGTGCGGGGAATTGTATGCAGTGTTCCGTATGAAGTCTTCCAAACCGCTTCTGTTGCCGATGCGTATCGCGGGTCCTCGTGAAGTGTTGAATGACGCACACAAGCGTGACATCTTGTTCGCCGCTTATTTCGGGGTGATTCTGGTCATGCTACTCTATAACCTCTTCCTGTTTTTCAGTGTGGGGGACCGGAGTTATCTAGAGTATTCGCTGTTCATTTTCATGATCGGCGGGACCCAGCTCGTGCTCAACGGTTACGCGCCGTATTTCAACGTGGATGCGTGGCCCTGGTTCAACACCCGTATTACCCAATTTTTCGGAGTGTTCAGTGGGTTGACGACCATTGTTTTTGCCCAAAACTTCCTCCGGCTCAACCGTTACGTTCCCTGGTTGCATAAGCTGCTGAACGGGTACTTTGTTATTTACCTCGTAGCGCTCGTATTGGCCATATCCGGCCAGCTCGTGTGGGCGTACAACGTGATTAATTTTTGTGCGGCGGCGATTTTCTTTTTCATTCCAGGTGCCATCATCACCATGCGAAAGGGGTATAGCCCCGCGAAATATTTCCTGCTCGCCTTTTCAATTTTCATTGGTGCCGTGGTAGTCTTTGTCATGAAAGACGCCGGCGTGATTCCCTACAATGCTTGGACTTTCTTCGCCTTGCCGTTGGGTAGTGCGATTGAAATGGTACTGCTGAGTCTTGCATTGGCCAGCCGCATCAATCAGCTCAAAAAGGAAAGTGCCTATGCCCGGGAGGAGCAGTTGCGCATCTCCCAAATCAACGAACGCATGGTGCGGGAGCAAAATACGAAGCTCGAGGAACGCGTTCGTGACCGCACGGCTGATCTCCAAGAGGTCAATGCCAACATGCGCACAACCTTGGAAGAATTGCAATCCGCGCAGCAACAGTTGGTGCAATCTGAAAAGCTCGCTTCCATCGGTCAGTTGACGGCGGGCATTGCCCACGAACTCAACAATCCCATCAATTTCGTTTCGTCAAGTGCGCAATCGTTGCGGCGGGATTTTGAAGACCTCAACGCCATCATCGACCTAGTCAAGTCCATGGATCCCTCGGCGGACGATTTGAATGAGCAGGTCAATGGGGTCAAAGAGAAGCTGTCCCAGCTGGACATTGAGTTCACGCAACAGGAAATTGAGGAACTGCTCAACGGCATTGAGGATGGCACCGTCCGTACCTCAGAAATCGTCAAAGGCCTGCGCATTTTCAGCCGCATGGACGGGGACAATTTCATCCAGGCCCAACTCAACGAATTGATCGAATCCACCTTGATCGTCTTGCGCAGTAATTTCACGGACGCGGCGGTGTTGCAATTAGATTTGGGCGAAGAGATGCCGCCGGTGATGTGCCAGCCCGGTCGGATGAATCAGGTTTTCATGAACATCATCACCAACGCCCTTCAAGCAATGGACGGACTCGGGCGGGAAACAGAGGAGAACATCTTGTCCATCGCAACGGACCGCGTGGAGAGCATTGGACAGGTATGGGCGGAGGTGCGCATCAAGGATGCCGGTCCCGGAATGTCCGAGGCCGTGAAGTCGCAGATTTTCGATCCGTTTTTTACTACGAAGCCGGTGGGCGAAGGGACAGGCCTAGGCTTAAGCATCGTGATGGGCATATTGCGCGATCACAATGCTGAAGTCGAAGTCGAGTCCGAGGAAGGCGTGGGCACTGAATTCATCATCCGATTCCCAATATGATCAACGTACTCTACCTCGACGATGAGGCGCACAACCTGACGGCGTTTCGAGCAGCTTTTCGGCGGGATTTTCAGGTGCACGTCACCACCGAGCCGACTGATGCGGTGCGCATCCTTAAGGAGCATCCCATTGAGGTCATTATCTCGGACCAGAAAATGCCCAAGCTGAGCGGGGTGGAGTTTTTTGAACTCATCGCACCCGATTATCCCGACCCAGTGCGCATGCTCCTCACGGGCCACGCGGATATCGATGCAGTCATCGACGCCATCAATAAAGGGCAGATTTACAAGTACATCGCAAAACCTTGGAACGAATCCGAATTACGTGACCTGGTGAATGAGGCGTCGCAATTGTACCACGACCGCCAGGCCATCGTGCTGCGGGGCGAGGACTTGCAGGACCGTATGAGCAAAGCCGAGCAAGAGGCCGTGAAAATCCAATCCCTCACAGCGGGGAAAGACGCACTTTCTTCAGAAGAGACGGCCCGTGTGTTTGACCTGGCCAACGCCATTCAGCGCTTGCTGCAGGCGTAATCAACGGATGTACTTGAAGTCCTCGCCGGGTTGGATGTTCTTCAACGTGGCGAGGATCAACTTGATGCAATTCTCAACGTCTTCGCGGTGCACCATTTCAACCGTAGTGTGCATGTAGCGCAAGGGCAGGCTGATCAATGCACTGGCCACACCTTTGTTAGAGTAGGCAAACGCGTCGGTATCGGTGCCTGTAAAACGGCTGGCGGCCATGCGTTGCAACGGAATTTTCTCCGCGTTGGCGGTATCGATGATTCGCTGCAAGAGGTTGTTTTGGACGGCCGGCCCGTAGGTTACGCCCGGACCTTTGCCCGCAGCCACGTCGCCGTTGTCGATTTTGTTCATCATCGGTGTGTGGGTGCAGTGGGTTACGTCGGTTACGATCGCCACATCCGGTGAAATTCGCTCAGCGATCATCTGTGCTCCGCGCAATCCAATCTCTTCTTGAACCGAATTGGTGATGTAAAGGCCAAACGGCAACTTGGCACCTTCCTCGTGCAGCAGTCTAGCCACTTCTGCAATTATGAATCCGCCGGCGCGGTTGTCCAGCGCACGAGCGACGTACCAGTCCTTGTTCAAGACCGTGAAGGTGTCCTCGTAGGTGACCACGCACCCGACGTGGATACCCATCTTCTCAACTTCTTTCTTGTCCTTGGCGCCCACATCGAGGAAGATGTTCTTCATCGTCGGTGCCTCCTCTTTGCCCGCGGTGCGGGTGTGGATGGCGGGCCACCCGAAGACTCCTTTGACGATGCCTTTCGGCGTGTGAATGTCGACGCGCTTGGATGGCGCGATCTGGTGGTCGCTGCCTCCGTTTCTCTTCAGGTAGATGTATCCGTCGGCGGTGATGTAGTGAACAAAGTAGCTGATTTCATCGGCGTGGGCTTCGATCACCACTTTGTAGGGGGCGTCGGGATTGATCACTCCAACGACCGTGCCGTAGGTGTCGACAATATGCTCGTCGATGTACGGGCGGATGTAGTCCAACCACAGTTGTTGCCCGCTGCTTTCGAATCCGGTTGGGCTTGCGTTATTGAGGTATGCCTCGAGGAATTTCTCCGAAGCTTTATTGAGAATTGTCTTCTTTGCCATTGCACAAAAATACCGGCCGGCGCAGCGGAGTTTACGCTGGCCGGCCGGATTGATTTCAACAAAGATTTCACCCGAAGGTGCACCCGCGGATGATCACAGCGTATAGCCGTTCTTTTTGATGAGGTCCATGGCGATCAATTGACGCGCCTCTTTCGGATTGATGTCCTCGGTTTTGCAGAATCGCTTCATGCCCATGAGCATCATGTTCAGTTCATCGCCTTCGGCAAAGCTCAGCAACGCTTCCTTGCCCGCGCTGTGGATCCATTCGCTGGCTTCGTAGGTGTAGACGTTCATGATGGCGAGCTGCACCGATAGTTCGTCCGTCCCGCCTTTTTGCTGCGCCAGCTTCTGCACGCGCAATACCGTGGATTCGATGGTGTAGACCCAGGTGGCCATGTCGGCTATATTCATAAGGATTTCCTGCTCCTTGGCGAGGCTCATCATTAGCTGCTGCACGGCGGCGCCGGCGACCATTAGGATCGCCTTTTTCATGTTGGCGACGTAGGCCAATTGCCGCTCGAATGGATTGCTGGATGGCGCGATTATATCCGGTACCCCAGTAAGTTCGTTGGCCACAGCCATGGCGGGGGTCATCAAATCCATCTCTCCCTTCATGGCTTTCTTGAGGATCATGTCCACCGTCAGCATGCGGTTGATTTCGTTGGTGCCCTCGAAGATGCGGTTGATGCGTGCGTCTCGGTAGGCGAGTTCAGCCCGGGTTTCGGCGCTGTAGCCCATGCCGCCGTGGATTTGCACGGCTTCATCGACGCAATAGTCGAGTACCTCGGAACCCAATACCTTCATCATGGCGCACTCGGGTGCAAAATCCGCAATGCCCTTGAGCGCGGCATCGCCGTGGTCCATGCCGCCCTCCTTGAGCGCGGCGATGGCGTCGTCGATGTTCTGTGTGGCTCGGTAGATGGCCGATTCGCAGGTGTACAAGCGGATGGCGCTTTCGGCGAGTTTGTATCGGATGGCGCCGTACTTTGAAATGGGCCGCCCAAACTGTTCACGCTCATTGGCGTATCGCGTGGAGTGGGTGCACGCATCTTTTGCCGCCCCGAGTACCGCGCCGCCCAATTTGATGCGGCCGATGTTCAGAATGTTCACTGCGATTTTGAAGCCTTGCTCGCGCTCGTAAAGGAGGTTATCC
>CALGDB010000256.1 GCA_937884175.1 uncultured Flavobacteriales bacterium | reverse complement strand
CCAAACCGAAATCAATGGAGGACTGGGATACGCCGAACCTCTCCGTCGAGGCCAGCCCAAAATCATCCTTCCCGTTGAAGAAACTCAGGTAGACGCGGTCCCGCTCACCTACTCGCCAATTGACCTTCCCGTTGAGATCGTAAAAGAAATAGCGGGGGTCGGTTGTGATATCTGGGTCCTGTTTGTTGATGGAAGCGATAATCGGGTTGACAATCAGGTCGATGTACGTGCGGCGTCCACTCAACATGAACGAGGCCTTATTTTCGACAATGGGCCCTTCCACCATGAATTTCGAAGCGAGGATGGACACGTTCGCCGTGCCGTGGACCTCCTTCATGTTTCCGTCTTTCATGTTCACCTCAAGCACCGACGACAGGCGTCCCCCAAAACGCGCGGGGAATCCGCCCTTGGTGATGGTCATTTGCTTAACGGCATCAGAGTTGAACACCGAGAAGAAACCAAAAAGGTGGCTTACGCTGTACAGCGGTACACCGTCGAGGACGATGAGGTTTTGGTCGGGACTGCCGCCGCGCACATACAGGCCAGACGTACCCTCGCCGCCCGATTGAACCCCCGGCATGAGCTGGAGGCTCTTCAACAGGTCGACTTCGCCGCCGATGGCCGGCAGCCGGCGTACTTGGTCCATGGGAATTTCCATTTTGGACATCTGCACTTGGTCTTCGATGCGGTTGAAGGCTTCTCCGGTGACGACAGCCTCATCGATGGCGATCCCTGCACTCAATTCAAAATCCAATTTCAGATCGTCGCTCAACTGGACCTCGTGGGTCTGCGGGGTGTATCCGATGTAGGACACGGTAAGCTGGTGGGTACCTGTGGGCAAGGCAATGGAGTAAAATCCATACGCATTCGTGCCCGTTCCCGCCTGAACCGATTCGCACCAAAGTGTTGCCCCGAGAAGCATCTCACCGCTGGCGGCATCTTCGATGTAACCGCTGAGTTGGTGGGTTTGGGCTTGGGCCTCAACCGCCACCAAGGCAAGAAATGACAAAACAAGGACGCTGAAGAGGTGATTCACGGAACCAAGGTACAGGGAATCTCCAGTAACTTGCGTGCATGACCTGTATGAAATCGCTTGCCCTCGGCCTCGGCGTCCTGTATTGGTGCGCGCCAATTTCTTCCCAAGTATGGACGGAAGTAGCCCCGCTTCCGGACGGATTTGTTTCTAACCATAGCTATGGTTTTGCCCTCAACGGTAAAGGCTACCTCGTGGCCGGAGAATCCACCAGCGGATATACCGACGCGATGTACGAGTATGATCCTGTGGCCGACGCCTGGACGGCACTGCCGGATTTTCCCGGCGCAGCCCGAGGCTACACCATCGGTGACCAATGGAATGGGCAGGCATGGATGGGATTCGGCTTGAGCAATTCAGGCTACCTCAATGACCTGTGGATGTACGATCCGGCGACTGGGGAGTGGACGGAGAAGGCTTCCTGCCCCTGCACACCACGCACCCATCCGGCCTTCATTGCAGAGGCCGGCAAAGTCTTCGTCGGAGTGGGTGGAGGACCCAATGGGGACATGGACGATTGGTGGGAGTACGACATGGCGACCGATTCTTGGAGCCAGAAGCCTGATTTCCCCGCGGGCGAGCGGCATCACCCGTACCAATTTGGCATCGACGGTATGATCTATGTAGGCTTTGGCCACAACGGCCCGAACATCTACAACGAGATGTACCGCTACAATCCGTCCACCGAACAATGGACCGAGGTGGCTACCCTGCCCGCCGAAGGCCGCGTAGCCGGCACGCAGTTTTCCTATGCGGGCAAAGGCTACGCGCTCAGCGGTGACGGAGATGACCACAGTTCCATGGACGAAGGGGAGTTCTGGGAGTACGACCCGGCGTCGGACGACTGGTTCCAGTTGTCTTCGCACCCGGGCATGTCTCGCTGGGCTCCGGCCTCGTTTGTCTTGAACGATGAGGTGTACCTGCTCAACGGGATGAGCTACGATCCGGGTACATTTGATTACATGGAGACCAATTGGAAATTGGCGATGCAGCCGGCATTCGCTAACGACGTCGCCGTCACGGCCTACCTCGGCGAAACCGACATTTGCGCGGGTGACGAAACCCCCATCACGGTGCAACTGACCAACATGGGCAGCGCATCGTTCGCCGCTGGCAGTGCACTTGGCTTGACGGTGGTAATGGAAATCGATGGTGAGCAGGTTTTGAGTTCGGACTGGACAGGCGAATTGGACACATACCAGACAGCTGAATTCACCTTGGGTTCCTATGTGTTCGAAGCCGATACTGATTTCACTGTTCGGGCTCTAGCTGCGGATGAAAATGTGGCCAACGATGCGCTCCCCGCCGAAGTCTCAGTGTCTGAATCTGCTACCTCACAATGGCTTATCACCTTGCTCACCGACAGCTGGGGTGATGAAACCGGTTGGGAGGTCCGCAATTCGTTCGGGCTCATCGTAGGGATCGGCCTGCCAGGCAGCTACGAAAGTGAAACCCTGTATGAGATCCCCCTCGAACTTACTGGCACCGGATGCTTCACCTTCAAGCTCACTGACGAATACGGTGACGGCATGAACGGCGCTACCTGGGGAGGTTCCAATGGGACGTGCACGGTCCAGTCCTTGGACGACACCGGCTCGCCGATGAACACCTTCTTCGACTACGACGGGACATATGCCTTCGATGAGGTTGTCACATTAGTTAGTGTGAGTTCTACCTCCGGCATTGCCGATGTAGCTCCACGATTACGGGTGTTTCCCAACCCAGCAGCGGACGGCCCGATTTGGGTGGAAGCGGCCGATCACTTTGATCGCTGGCATGTATTCAGTAGCAACGGATCCTTACTAGATGAAGGCCCTTGGCAAGGGGCGACCATGGCACTACCAGCGAATGCGTGGCCTGCGGGACCATTG
>CALGDB010000255.1 GCA_937884175.1 uncultured Flavobacteriales bacterium | reverse complement strand
GGCGGGGGCCGCTTCTTCAGCTGGCGCTTCCGCTGCAGGAGCCTCCTCGGCGGGGGCCGCTTCTTCAGCTGGAGCTTCCTCCTTGTTCTTCTTGGCAGCCGCCTGAGCTTCCGCCTGATCCTTATCGGCCTTGCGCTCCTGCAATCCTTCGGCTACGGCCTGCGCCAACACGTCCATGACGAGGGCGATGGAACGTCCCGCATCGTCGTTGGATGGGATGGGGAAATCCACTGGGCGAGGATCGGAGTTGGTGTCCACCATAGCGAACACGGGGATGCCCAACTTCTTGGCTTCTGCCAAGGCGATGTGCTCCTTCATCACGTCCACGATGAAAATGGCCGCTGGGATGCGGGTCAAGTCGGAGATTGAACCGAGGTTCTTTTCGAGCTTGGCGCGCTGACGGCTGACCTGCAGGCGCTCACGCTTCGACAGGGTGTTCAACGTACCATCCTGCTCCATCTTATCGATCTGGGACATCTTGCGAACCGCCTTGCGGATGGTCGCGAAGTTGGTCAACATGCCTCCAGACCAACGCTCCGTTACGTATGGCATGCCGATGGCAGCCACGCGCTCAGCAACGATGGACTTGGCTTGTTTCTTGGTCGCCACGAAGAGGATTTTCTTTCCGCTCTTGGCGATTTGCTTCATCGCTGCCGCCGCTTCGTCCAGCTTGACGCCGGTCTTGTGCAGGTCGATGATGTGGATGCCTTTCTTCTCGGTGAAGATGTAGGGCGCCATGTGGGGGTTCCACTTGCGCTTGAGGTGACCGAAGTGAACTCCGGCTTGGAGCATTTGCTCGAAGGTTACTTTTTCCATGTGTTTACGTTCCTGGTTTAAGCAACTCGCGGGTAGCCATTCGAAGTGAACGAGTCCAGCGGGTTTGGATGCTAAACAGTATGTTGATTAAATAAATTCTGAAGGAAATGCAGCCATTAACGCTTGGAGAACTGAGTCTTCTTACGCGCTTTCTTCTGGCCGAACTTCTTGCGCTCCACCATACGGGGATCGCGTGTGGTCAAACCGACCTGCTTCAACGTGGGCTTCCACTCGGGGTTGACCTCGATGAGTGCTTTAGAGATGGCCAATCGCACCGCCTCCGCTTGACCGGTGATGCCTCCGCCGTCAACGTTCACTTGAACGTCGTACTGGCCAGCAGTTTCTGTCAACATGAAGGGCTGGTTAATTTTGTATTGCAACACAGATGTGGTGAAATAGTCATTCGCGTCCTTCTTGTTGATGGTGACGCTGCCCTTTCCAGGCTTCATGTAGAGACGCGCTACTGCGGTCTTACGTCGGCCAGATGTATTGATTACTTCCATGCGGTGTGATGATCAAGCTTGAATCAAGCGAATTTGATTTGCTCAGGCTGCTGAGCTTCGTGTTTGTGGTCAGGACCTACATATACATGCAGGTTGCGGAACATCTCGCGTCCCAGTGAATTCTTGGGGAGCATGCCGCGTACCGCATCTTCCACCAAAGCAAATGGCTTGCGCTTCAGCTGCTCCTTGGCAGTGCGCGTGCGCTGACCTCCGGGGTAGCCCGTGTAACGGATGTACTCCTTCTGGTCCCACTTATTTCCAGTCAAAACCACTTTCTCTGCATTGACAACGATAACGTAGTCACCGCAGTCTGCGTGTGGGGTGAAATTTGGCTTGTGCTTGCCGCGCAGGCGCTTAGCAACTTCAGACGCCAAACGGCCCAAGGTTTGGCCTTCAGCATCTACGAGCAACCACTTCTTATCAGCGTTCTCCTTGTTAATGGAGACGGTTTTGTAGCTCAAAGTATCCACAGCTCAGTGTTTTGAATGTTCAAATTGTCCCCGAAAATGGGGGTGCGAAGATAGCAAACGGATGCTTACAACCCAAGCCATCTTGTGGGCAAAAACTCGGGAATCGGTTAATTGTCCGATTTCACCTTGCCCGGAGAGGGCTCCACAAACGACCAATTGCCCGAATTTCCCAGCCCTTGGGCTTGATTCCCCACGGTCGGCAACACCTGAATTTGCCGCTTCACATCGCCCGCTGAATCTAGGAGAAACAGCACTTCACCGGAAGCGGACAGGCCAAACGGAAATCCACCTCGGCCGTTTTCGTACCCCAAGACCACCGCGCCCGGCTCCAAACAGCCCGCTGGCAACTCCCAACCCACTTCGTTCAAATCATCCGTGATGCGCCATCCCACCAGCGAACATGGCGCATCGGAGGCATTCTGCACCTCAATGTAATCCGCCGGGTCACCCTTGGCGTGGACTTCGGTGATACGAATCTGCTCTGCGGTGCACACCAAACACGTTCCGCTGAGCTTGGTGCGTTGGCCCGATGCGAAAGCCCGGGTCGGCGGGAGGCGCTTGAACGGCTGGTCCGGCTTGCGCAGGGTGTAGGACGTCTGGATACGCAGTACGTGGGATCGCCACAGGTCCGGATCCATCCATTCGTTTCCCCACAAATAGGCCAATTCCACGTCCCATTGCTTCGACAACTCGGCGCCCAGACTCGCTTGCCAACGCTCGCTCCACTTGCCGCCCTGCCGATAGAAGACCTCCCAGCTCAGTTCTGCGTCGAGCCGTTTTGTGAGTCGGCGGCCGTATGCCGCGCGCGAACGAACCGTCGGCATCAACGGGTCAGCCTGCCCTTCTGGACGCGGGCCGCTGAACCACGGGCGCGCCGCCCAGTTCTCGGTGGTCATGATGCGGGCGGTCCACTTGCCTTGCTCTGTTTTCCAACGCCCTATGGCGCGAAGCGCAACCCGGCGACGAGCAGCGTAGCCTCCGTCCAGCTGCTGGCGCTCGGAAAATCGCCACTGTACATTGAGGTCCCAGTGCTTGTTGAGCCGGTACTCCAATGCCGCGTCCACCAACCCCTGCTCATGCCATGAAGCTCCCTGCGTCCAGCGGTTTTCCCACTGCAACGACCACGACCAAGTTTTGTTGAGGGATTGGCCCACACCGGTTCCCACCCAGCACTCCGTGTCGGTGTATTGGCCGCTTGCCGAAAGGGCAAATGCGGAGCAAGTAAGAAGTACGATGCCGCGCACAGTGCTCAAATGTCCTTGTAAATGCGCAAGGTCCCTATGTCCAGAGCTTCTTCGCCCGCCTCAATTTCAAACTCCCGAACGATGGCGATATCCGGAGCGTTGTTGAACGGCGGCAGCGTATCCTCGCTGTAGACGTACACCGTGTACGCCCCCGGCCGCAACTCATAAAAGGCGAATGCTCCGTCGAAGTTGGTTTGCACCCGATCGTCCGGCCCCACCCGGTCGCCGTAGGTGATGAACACGTCTTCATCTGCGGCAGGTACGACCACGGCGTTGGCTGGGTTCGTAATGACAATACGTTGCTCGAGCTCCACGGTACCCGTTACGGTAGCGATGCCACCCTCGCCGGGAGTGCGCGTGCATCCAACCAAGGCGATGGTCACAGCAAAGGACAAAAGGAATATTCGCATGCTCTGTGGTTTTTCAAAAATGAATCCAATTCTTACGTCTGCAAAGTAGGGACTTCCTAATTTCGAGCACAATATAAATCGCCGCATGGTTCCCCACGAAGAACATTCTCCCCTGCAACACACCGGCCTCGGCGAAGGCCGCATTGAGGTAGTGTGTGGACCGATGTTCTCAGGCAAAACCGAAGAGCTGCTCCGCCGGGTGCGCCGCGCTCAAATTGCCGCCCAGCCCACAGTGATCTTCAAGCCGGCGACCGACACGCGTTACCAGAAAAACCAAGTGACCTCCCACGATTCAAATGCCTTGCCGTCGGTCACCGTCAGTTCAAGCCAAGGCATCCTCGATTATTTGCGTGCTCAGCCGCGCCCGGTAACCGTAGTTGCCATCGACGAGGCGCAATTCTTTGATGCCGAACTGCCCACCACGTGCGTCACCCTCGCCAACAATGGCATCCGGGTCATCGCTGCCGGACTGGACCTGGATTTCAAGGGTATTCCCTTTGGTGTCATGCCCGAGCTACTGGCCTTGGCGGAGGAAGTGACCAAACTCCACGCCGTGTGCATGGAAACGGGGCGACCGGCGCATTTTTCGCACCGCATCGCGGGCGGCGACAGCACCGTTGAAGTCGGTGAGAAAGACCGCTACATCCCGCTGACCCGTCAGGCCTTCGTCGAAGCGCGGAAGCAAGCAGATCGCCGCGAATCCTCGGCCGAATGACCGTCGGAGCATGGAAGGCGTGGCTTGAGTCCGCCTCAACTGTACACGCCGTAACCGCGGCCAGTGCGCCCATGCCATCGGGCACCCCCTTGTTCATCACCCAAGATTCCCGTGTGCTTGAAGCTGCCAAACCCGGAGCCCGAGCTTTTGTGGCCCTCCTAGGTAATTGGCACGACGGCCACGCATTCCTCGAAGAAGCCCATGCCAACGGCGCACGTTACTTCCTAGTCAGCGACTCCGTGCAACTACCCGACCTGCCGGAATCCGATGTCGTCCGGTGCGCCGATCCCGTCGCCGCTTGGCAATCGCTCACCCGGCAGTGGCGCGACGCATGCGAAACGTCCATCATCGCCATCACGGGGAGCAACGGCAAAACCACCGTCAAGGAATGGCTGCTGCAACTGATCGCTCCGCGCACCGTCGCGTTTGGCAGTCCACGCAGCTACAACAGCCAAGTCGGCGTTCCCCTGGCCCTGGCGGAATTGACGCCTCACCATGGGTGGGGCGTCGTCGAAGCCGGCATCAGCCACCCCGGGGAAATGCCACGACTCGCCAACTGCATCGGCCCAAACGTCGGTGTCCTTACCCACCTCGGCGAAGCCCACCTCGAAAACTTCGCCAGCTCCGATGCCCTGCGCGACGAAAAACTTGCGCTGTTCAACGGCTGCGACTGGGTCGCCATGCCGGGCTACCTCGATGCCGCTGCACAACAACTCCGCTCACAAGGCATCACCGTCCACACGTGGGGGGAATCCGAGCACGATGCGCTGCGCGTGTCTAGCACACTGCAAGGTGACGGAAGGGCCGTAGCGGCAGAATACAAGGGTCAATGGTTGAGCTGGTCGTTGCCTTTTTCAGATGAAATGGGCTACCGCAATGCCATGACCGCCGCGCTGGTGGGATTGGTGTGGGGCGTTCCGGCCGGAGAAATCGGCGGCGCACTCGACCGGTTCAGAGACCTAGAACACCGCATGCAGCGCATCCGGAAGGGCGACGGCATGTGGGTGCTCTCCGATGCCTACACCAACGATTGGGACGCCTTGGGCCTTGCGCTCAGCGATTTGAAACGCATCCCCGGCCACGCCAAAAAAGGCGCGATCATCGGTCCAGTTCCCGGCATGAATGCCGACGGTATCGCGCGGCTGAATGCTTTGATTGCCGGCAGCGGCATCGACACCGTGTGGGCCATTGGTCCTGCATGGGGAGCTGAGGGAGCACAGCCTTGGCGGCAATTGGCTTCAACTGAAGAGGCGCTGAATGCGTTGCAAGGAGAAGACGACCCCTTTCATGGACACCACGTGCTGGTCAAGGGTCCGCGCGCCGAGCGATTCGAGCGGCTCACGGATGCCTTGGTACAACGCGGGCACACCACCCGGTTGGTGCTCGATTTGGAAGCCTTGACCCACAACTTGCAACAGCTGCGCCGGTACATCCGCAGTCAATGCCCGAGCGGCACCGACCTCATCGGCGTCATCAAGGCGAGCGGGTACGGAACACACGCAGCAGCGATCGCGCGAGTGCTGGAGTTTCACCGCGTGCCCTTGGTCGCCGTCGCGTGCACGGAAGAAGGGGTGGAATTGCGTGCGCACGGCATCACCAGCCACATCCTTGTTTTGAACCCCACACCCGACACCTTTGCGACCTTGCTTCAGCACCGATTGGAGCCCACTGTTCACTCCGAAGAACAGTTCGAAGCGTTGGTCCGTGAACTCGGGCAACCCGAAGCCCCTTGGCCCATCCACCTCAAAGTCGATACGGGCATGCACCGGTTGGGGTTTGCCCCCGATGACCCGGCATTGCTCCGCGTCGCAGGGCATGCGCAAGTCAATGTGAAAAGCGTGTTCAGCCACCTCGCGAGCGCCGACCGACCCGACCAAGACGACGCCACTCGCCGTCAAGTTGAAGCGTTCGACCGAGCGGCGGCGGCCCTTCGAACGGTGTGCCCTCGCATCAAAACCCACCTGCTCAACTCGTCTGGATTGATGCGCTTCCCCGATGCGGCTGGGGATTATGTGCGGGTAGGAATTGCTTTGCTCGGCGTGGTGCCGGCCAGCGACATGGACCTCAAGCCCGTTGTACATTTCGAAACCGCGATTGCATCCCTGCACCGCATTCCGCCCAACGAAGGGGTCGGCTACGGGCTGGAGGATACCGCCAACTATGAACGCATCCTCGCCACCCTGCCCGTCGGCTATGCGGACGGATACCCGCGAAGCCTCTCCAATGGACGCGGGCACGTGGTGGTTCGAGGCGAACGTGTGCCCGTAGTCGGTAAGGTGTGCATGGACATGACCATGGTTGATGTCACGTCCGTTCCCGGCGCCCGGGTCGGAGACAGCGTGGAACTGTTCGGCCGCCAACTGCCCATCGAGGATGTCGCAGCGGCGGCCGGAACGATTGCCTATGAAATTCTGTCGCGCATCCCCACGCGGGTGCTTCGGGAACAGCGCGGCGGCTGACTTCAGACCGTCTCCTTCAGGAAGTACTTGTACTGCATCCGCGTGATCCACCAGTACATGACCGGCACAATGATCAGCGTCAAGAAGGTGGCAAACGTCAAGCCGTAGATGATGGCCCAACTCATCGGTTTCCAGAACACATTGTTGTCCCCACCGATGTAAATCCGCGGGTCGTACTCTGTGACCAAGGTGACGAAATCAATGTTCAAGCCGATCGCCAGTGGCAACAAGCCGAGGACGGTCGTAATGGCGGTAAGCAATACAGGCCGCAAACGGGTGCGACCTCCCGAGACGATGGATTCCACAACTTCGCTGAAGGGCAAGTGGCTATCCACGTTCTGATCCCGCCGCTTGCGCTCGCGAATCAAGTCCGTATAATCGATAAGGACGATGGCGTTGTTCACCACGACGCCGGCCAGCGAGATAATGCCAATCATGGTCATGATGATGACAAAATCCATCTGGAAAATGACCAACCCGAGGAGTACCCCAATCAAGCTGAAGAACACACTGAACCCAATGATGAATGGGGTGGTGATGGAGTTGAACTGTGCCACAATTATCAAGACTATCAAAAACAGCGCGAGCAGGAGGGCGCGCGACAAAAACGCTAACTCCTTGGCCTGCTCTTCCTGCTGACCTGTAAACGCAAACCGCACGCCGTTGGGGACTTCAAACCCGTCCAAGGCCGATTCCATTTGCGCGACAATCTCATTGGCGTTGGCACCTTCGAGCACATTCGAGCTGAGGGTGATGATGCGGTCGAGGTCTTTCCGCTTCACGCTACTGAACGTTGTGCTGCGATCGGCTGTTGCCACAGCGCTGATCGGTACTTCTTTGATCTGGCCATCAGACGCACTACGGAAAATCACCTTCTGGTTCATCAAGGCGTCGACGTTGTTTCGGGCCAACTCTTCAAAACGCACATTGATGGGGTAATCGTCCTCGCCGTCCTTGTATGAACTGACCTCGCGCCCGAAGAGGGCCGTACGGATGGTGTATCCGATGTTCTGGGTGGACAGTCCGTAGCGGCGAGCCTTCTCGCGGTCGATGGTGATCGGGAGTTCGGGCTTGCGCTTGTCGACGTCGATTTTCAATTCTTCAATTCCGGCGAAATCCTGGCCGCGCAGGTACTGACGCATGGAGGTGGCTGCGGCCAACACATCGTCGTAATCTTCACCGCGGATTTCGATGTTGATCGGCGGACCTTGGGGCGGTCCGTCGGAGTTTTTGGTCACCACAATTTCCGCTTCTGGGTAGCCGCTCAACCGCTCGCGTACAGCGCGCAGCATGTCGCGGGTGGATTGCCCCTGGCGCTCCTGAAACTTCACGAAGTTCACTACGATGCGGGCCTTGTGCGGGGTGTTCCCCAACGACGGACCCTCTTGCGGGTCACTGGTGCCGTTGCCCACCTGACCAATGACCGAGTTGGCCATGTACGACTCGAGTTCACCCGTCTCTGGGTTCAGACGCTTAAAGCGGTCCTCGTTGAGTACTTCGAGCACCATGCCTTCGATCTCGCGCGTGACGCGGTTGGTCTCCTCGATGTCCGTGCCAATGGGCTTGGTGATGAAAATGTTCAAGTACTGCGGCTCGTTGCTGGGGAAGAACTCCACCTTGGGCGGGAATGCGCCAAGAAGCGCAAACGCCACCACCATTAAGCTTGCCGTACCGAAGAAGAAAAACCAGGGTCGGCGTTTGGCCAAAGCAAACCGCAAGAACCGCTCGTATCCTCGTTCCAAGCGCGGCAAGAACCGGTCCTGGAAGACCCGGGTAGCCGGGCTCAATACATGCGCATTCAACGCCGTCATCAAACCCGCGATGATGAGCACATTGCCAAAGGCTGTCGCGCCCAACACCAAGAACACCACACCAAAACCAGCCAGCGACAGGCTCATCCGGTTGGAACGGCGCTTGTTGACGGCTTCCTCGCCCACACGCATGAACACCGAAGTCAGAACGGGGTTGATGATCAGCGCCACAAATAACGACGAACTCAAAACCACAATGAGCGTGATAGGCAAATACTTCATGAACTCCCCGATCAAACCCGGCCAAATGGCAAGGGGCATGAACGCAGCCAGCGTGGTCGCCGTAGAGGCGATGATGGGCCAAGCAACCTCGCCCACACCAAGTTTCGCGGCAGCGATGGCAGATTTGCCTTCATCCATCAAACGATAGACATTCTCCACGACCACAATGCCATTGTCCACCAGCATTCCGAGCGCCAGTACCAGTGAGAACAGCACCATCACATTGAAAGTGATCCCCAGTGCGCTGAGGATCATGAACGACATGAACATGGACAGCGGAATGGCGACCCCGACGAACAGGGCGTTGCGCAGTCCTAGGAAGAACAACAAGACCCCGACCACGAGCAAGACCCCGAAGATGATGGAGTTCTGCAGCTCCTCTACCTGCGTCCGGGTTTGGTCGGATTGATCGTTGGTGATGCTCACATTGAGGTTGGAAGGGAGGTAGGACGCCTCGGCTTCGGCGATGATGCGGTTGATGCCATCGGAAGCCGCGATCAGGTTTTCACCGGCGCGTTTGATGATGTCGAGTGACACCACCGGCTGGAGGTATTCCCGGGCGTAGCTCGTCTTTTCTTGTTCCACAAACCGAACCGTGGCGACATCGCGGAGGTAGATGGGAGCATCCGCTTCGCTTTTAATGATGACATTCTTGATGTCTTCCATGGTTTTGAAATCCCCAACCACCTGCACGGTGCGGCGGTAGTTGTCGACCAGCAAGTCGCCGCCGGAGACCGTTACGTTCTCCTGGGCAATCGCATTCGCGATATCGTTAAAACTGGCCTGCATGGCCTCGGCCCGGAGATGGTCGACGACAATCTCGACCTCCTTGTCCATGACCCCGCGGATGTCCACCTTGGAAATCTCCGGTAGCTCTTCGATGTCCTCTTCGAGTTGTTCGGCGAAGCGCTTCAACTCGTCCAAACTGTAATCCCCGGAGAGGTTGACGTTCATGACGGGCAACAACTCCGTAAAATTCAGCTCGAACACGTTCGGGTCAGCAGGCAAGTCGTCTGGGAATTCCGGATCGGCTTTGGCCTTGTCGACCGCGTCCTTCACCTTTCGCAGCGCCTCGGCTGGGGTCACATCGAAATCAAACTTGACGTCAATGGCGCTGTAGCCTTGGATGGACGTCGAAGAAATTTCGTCCACGCCCGTGATCGTGTTGATCTCCTTTTCGAGGGGGCGTGTAATGAGCTTCTCGATGTTGGTCGGGCTGTTGCCCGGGTACGGGGTGCCGATGTATATCTCGGGGATCACCACCTCGGGGAAACTCTCCTTCGGAACGGTGATGTAACTGTACAGGCCGCTGATGATGATGATTGTCATCAGCACAAAGACCGTGGTGCGGTTGGTTACGCTCCACGAACTCAGCCCGAATTCCCGGACGCCTTCTTGGGGTTGGATGTCTTCCATGGGGGCTTACTCCTGGATGATGCTTACAGCTTGTCCGGCAACCACGCGGGTGGCGCCCTTTGAAATGACGTCTTGGCCAAATGAAAGGCCGCGCTCCACGAGCATGACATCGCCGGAGCCCATGCCCATCTCGAGCACGCGCTTCTCGACCGTGCGATCCGAACCTTCGCCCGCGGCCACAAAGACGAAATCATCGCCGTTGATGTCCTGCTGAATGAGGGAGCTCGGAAGCACAAGGGCGCTGTCGAGGTTGACATCTTCAAGCCACACACTGGCGAACATGTTGGGCAAAAACGCCGTACCCTCCGGGAGCGGCAAGGTGATTGCCAACGTGCGGTTCGCCGGGTTGATGAATTGGCCCACGCGGCCAACGGTGGTCTCAATGGTATCCACACCGCTCACGATGACCATGGCTGGCATGCCCTTGTTGATTTGGCCCGCGTAGTGGTCGCTCACCATCGCCCGGACCTTCATATCACTCAGGTTTACAATGCGAACGAGCGGTGCGCCGGGAGCGGCGAATTCCCCGGTCTTGGCGAGGCAGCGGTCCACCACCCCGGGGAATGGGGCGCGCATCACGGCCATGTCCTTCTGCTCGGTCAGGGTTTCCATCGAGCGCTGGAGCGACTCGAGTTGTGTCTTGGCTTGGAGGTATTCGATCTCTGATCCAATCTCCTGGTCCCAAAGCCGTTGCTGGCGCTCGAAGACGACCTCGGCTAATTCTAGCTGGGTCTCGAGTTCGGCCATCGACCGCTCGATGACATCGGTGTCCACTTTGACCAACGGATCTCCCGTAGCGACCTGCGCACCTTCGCGCACGTACACGTCCTCAATGCGACCGCCGAACTCAGATGTCAGCAGGGCGTTGCGGTCGGTTTCCACATTGCCCTGAACCGAAAACCGGTGCGTGAAAGGCTGCGGGGTGGTCGGCATGACACCGACTTGAACGGATTTGGCTGCCGCCGGTGTGGCAGATGCTTCAGCGGGGGCTTCGGCTTCACCGCAGCCGGTCCACAGCAGGGTCGCCACCGCCATCAGGGGAAGCGTTCGGAAGGAAATATTCATGATAGGATTCATCGTTTTTTCATTTTTCAAAAGCAGACAACGCCGCTTGCAAGGCCACACGGGCATTCAACCAGTCGAGTTCAGCGCCGAGGCGTTTGCCTTTGGCTTCAAGCAACCCGCTTCGGGATTCGTTCCATTCGAACGAAGACACCACGCCTTCGTTGAATCCGATCTCCGTTTGGGTGTAAATCTTTTGGGCGATGTCCTGTGCCTGGCGCGCATTATTCATCACCGCAGTGGCATTGGAAAATGTGGCTTTCGCGTTGGCAAACTCCATCTCCGCCGCTTGCGTCAACTGGGCCAATCCAATGCGCGCCCGCTCCTCGTCAATCTTCTTCTTTTCCACGGCTTGACGCCCGCCAAAACTGGTCCACAGCGGCATGGAAAAATTGAGGCCCCAAAGCTGAATGGGATACCACTTCCCGTCCGGATCGAAAAAGTTGAACACGTCCCGTTGGGCGTTGGATTGGTTGGTGTAAAACGCGGCAATCTGCGGCCAACCCTGAGCCTGTTGGTTCTTGACATTCAAGCCCGCCAAGTCGAGGTACACCTGCTGTTCTTGTAATGCCGGCAATGCCGACGCATTGAACGGGCGACTGGCCCACTCCAGTTCCTGGCCGTTTTGGAGCAAATCGCTCATCTCATCGATAACCGTCAGTGCGTCCGACAACCCAATGCCCATTTGGAAGGCGAGCAGCCCTTTGGCCAACACCACTTGCTGTTGAGCGTTCAGCACCTGGGCCTCCAACTCCGTCTGGGCCAATTCAAGTCGATCCACGCTCAGCGCATCCGCAAAACCCGCCTGTTGCAGGGCCTCCACTTCGGTTTTGCTTTCCGCCAGCAAGTCCACCGCCTCTTCCACCATCTCCAATCCCGCCTGCGCGCCCAGCACCAAATGGTACGCTTCGGCCACCTGCTGCATCACCTCATCCGCCGTGCG